>JBFMDH010000013.1:0-81007 GCA_040754075.1 Acidobacteriota bacterium | reverse complement strand
GTTTCAATCGGCTAACAATCGCCTCTTCGATTTTCACGTGCGCACTTTGCAAATGGGGGAGAGGTATGAAAGCCATGTTTCAATCGGCTAACAATCGCCTCTTCGATTTTCACGAAGACAAAGTGTGCTTCTGGCCTTTGAATGTCAAGTTTCAATCGGCTAACAATCGCCTCTTCGATTTTCACAGACCCCCTTTTGGAGCCTTTATTTTCAAAGGTTTAAACCCCCGTTTGGGCTAACCCCCGAAAATCTGTCGAAAATCGTTAAAAAATAGTTCAAGTGAAATCGCTTGAAAACCTATGTAATTATCAAATAACCAAGGCTTTAAGTGGTCTGGGCTAATCCCCCCCCTTTTTTCAATACATGGGGGTTAGCCCAAAATTCAAATTTGTGCCGCCTAATCTATACCTTTTGCCCGCCAACTGGCAACTCGATTTTGCATTTTCCAGCTTAATCGACAATTTTGATATGCAATTCGCGCAATTGCTCTTCCGATACCGGACCCGGCGATTCAATCATTAAATCCGTGGCGCTGGCGGTTTTCGGAAATGCCATCACATCGCGAATCGAACCCTCTTTACATAACAACATCACCAACCGGTCAAACCCGAAAGCGATGCCGCCGTGCGGCGGTGTGCCGTATTCCAGCGCGTCCATGAAAAATCCGAACTTGCTGCGCGCATCTTCGTCACTCAACCCCAACGCTTTGAATACCCGGCGCTGAACTTCGCGTGAGTGAATACGAATCGAACCGCCGCCGATTTCAACCCCATTCAACACCAGGTCATATGCCTTGGCGCGCACCGCGCCGGGGTCGGATTCGATTTTGTCCATATCTTCATCGCGCGGACTGGTGAACGGATGGTGCATCGCGTAATAACGCCCATCTTCTTCGTGAAACTCGAACATCGGAAAATCCGTCACCCACAGAAAATTCAATTTGTTCGGGTCAATCAAGCCTTCGCGGTTGGCGATTTCACCGCGCAAAGCATTAAGCGATGCCGCAACCACCGATTTCTTGCCCGCGCTGATCAATGCCAAATCGCCCGCCTTGCAACCGGCAATAGTAGCCAGTTCTGCGGTTTTAGCTTCACCCAAAGCTTTCAGTAATGAAGAAGAAATTTCACCTTCCGAACTGATTTTAATCCACGCCAGACCGCCTGCGCCGTAACGTTTGGCGACCTCTGTCAAACCATCCAAATCCTTGCGCGAATACCTGGCGCAACCTTCGGCATTGACGGCTTTGACTTCGCCGCGATGGTCGAGCGCATTGCGATAGGGGGTGAAATCGCTATCCGCCAACGCCTCGGATAAATCGACCAATTCCAATCCGTATCGCGTATCGGGTTTATCGCTGCCGAAACGTCGCATGGCGTCGGCATAGGTCATTCGCGGGAAGGGCAATTCGACTTTCGGTTCAACCAGACGAAAGATTTCGGCAATCATCGGTTCCAGAGTTTTAAACACATCATCGGGGCGCGCGAAACTCATCTCGATGTCAATCTGAGTGAATTCCGGTTGCCGGTCGGCGCGTAAATCTTCATCGCGAAAACAGCGGACGATTTGAAAGTATTTATCGAACCCCGAAATCATCAATAACTGTTTGAACATCTGCGGCGATTGCGGCAGGGCGAAAAAATCTCCGGGCGACAACCGCGACGGCACCACGTAATCGCGCGCCCCTTCGGGGGTTGATTTAATCAACATCGGGGTTTCGATTTCGATAAAGCCTTTTTCATCCAGATAACGCCGAACGATGAGCGCGGCGCGATGGCGCAGGCGAATGTTTTCCTGCATTTTAACGCGACGCAAATCGAGATAGCGATATTTGAGGCGCACATCTTCGTTGGCGCGGGTCTGGTCGATTTCAAACGGCGGGGTTTTGGCTTCGTTGAAAACATATAACTCTTTGGCAATCACCTCGACGCGCCCGGTTTGCAAATTGGGATTGAATTTTTCCTTATCGCGCATCACCACTTTGCCGACCACACAAATCACATATTCGCCGCGAATGTCTTTGGCTTTTTGATGCGCGTCGGTATTGCGTTCGGAATCGAAGACCACCTGCACGACGCCTTCGCGGTCGCGCATATCGACAAAGGTCAGTGGGCCAAAATCGCGCCGACGATGCACCCATCCCATCAAGGTCACTTCCGAGCCTGCATGGTCAGGGCGCAAATCACCACAATAATGCGTTCTTTTCAATTGGTTTAAATTATCCAGCATAATCAATCAGTCAGGAGTCAGGAGTCAGATTCAGAAAAAGTATGAAGTATGAACGATGAACGATGAATAGCAGAGTTTTTATATTTGTTCATCGTTCATACTTCATACTTCATCGTTTCCTTTACTTTGACTTCTGAATTCATTTTAAATTTTCAATCAATTCCTTTTCGGAAAATGGTTTTTGTTCGCCGCTCTGCATATTGCGTAAGGTATAGCTGCGGTTTTGAATTTCATCATCGCCGATGATAAGCGTATATTCGGTTTGCAAATTATCGGCTACGGCTAAAGCCTTCTTCAGTTTTTTACCTTCGAGGTCAACGATTAAATTGATGCCTTCACGGCGCAGGCGACGCGCCAGTTGGAATGCATGGTCGCGCGCCGCATCGCCGATGTAGGCGATAAACAGCCTGGGGTTTTCTTTGACGCGGTCGCTGGCAGATTCCGGCAAACTCATCACCATGCGTTCCAGACCGAAGGCGAAACCGAAGCCTTTGAGCGGCGGCCCGCCAATCATTTCGGAAAGCCCGTCGTAACGCCCGCCACCGACGATGGTATTTTGCGCGCCGAGATTGCCGCCAATAATTTCAAAGGCGGTTTTGGTGTAATAATCCAAGCCGCGCACCAATCGCGGATGAATCGTGTAGGCAATCTGCCGTTCATCGAGATAATCGCGAAATGCTTTGAAATGTTGGTCGCATGACGCGCACAACATATCGGTGATTTTCGGCAGGCTGTTTAAAATCGGCTGACAACTCGGCACTTTACAATCCAGCACTCGCAGCGGATTGGTTTCAAAACGGCGCTGGCAATCGCCGCAGAGATTCGGCAATTGTTCGCGAATCGCTTCTCTGAGGGTTTCAATAAACGCCGGACGACAATTTTCATCGCCCACCGAATTAATCAGCATTTCGATGTTGGCGATGCCCAGTTCTTTGAAATACCAGTCGAGCATTTCCAGAACTTCGGCTTCGATTGCCGGGCTGTCGCTTTGCCCAAGCACCTCTACGCCGATTTGCGAAAACTGGCGATAACGCCCTTTTTGGGCGCGTTCGCGACGAAATTGAGGACCGATATAAAACAGCTTGATTAATCCCGGATGGTTATACAGCCCGTTTTCAATGCAGGCGCGAACCACTGATGCGGTTGATTCGGGTCTGAGGGTAATACGGTCGCCGCCTTTATCTTCAAAGGTGTACATCTCTTTGTTGACGTCGGTTTCGGTTCCCACGCCGCGCTCGAAGAGTTCGGTTTTTTCAATTATCGGCGTGCGGATTTCTTCAAACCCATAACGACGGAAGGCTTCGCGCGCCGCGCGTTCGATGAGATGCCAGCGTTCAATGTGCAGGTGAAAGTCTTCGGCTGCGGTATATCGCGCCGGCAAGATGTCGAGCGTGCCTTTTACTTTTTGAATCTTACTCATTTCAGGATACAGGATTCAGGATTTAGGATTCAGGTGGTAATACCGGATAATCAGTAACTCATTAAAGGTGAACCCTAAAGCCGGAACCGGAAATTATTTTTCGTTTAAATAAATATCTTTCAACTCGACGTAATGCTCCCAGTTGAACCGCAGTTGTTGAACCTCTTCGTCACTCAGTTCGCGGCGCACCTTGGCGGGCGCGCCCATCACCATTGAGCGCGGCGGAATCACTGTGCCGGGAGTGACCAGTGAACCGGCGGCGATTAAACAATTTTCGCCAATGACCGCTTCATCCAGAATAACCGAACGGATGCCAATCAGTGATTCATCTTTAATCTGACAACCATGCAGAATCGCGCCGTGCCCGATGGTGACGCGATTGCCCACAAGAGTAGGAAACTGGCCACTGGTGACATGAATGATGGTGCCGTCCTGTATATTCGTATGATTGCCGATGCGAATCGGAAAAACATCGCCGCGCAAAACACAGTTGAACCAGACGCTCGACTGTTCGCCGATTTCCACGTCGCCGATGATGTGCGCGCCTTGGGCAATGAACACCGATTCGGCGATTTTAGGCTTTATCCCTTTGAATGAATGAATCATTATTTTTCCAGGTAAAATTTACCGCGTAGATTTCGCGAAAACGCGCTGGACAGGGCTTGGTGGCGGCAATTTTCTCCAGTTAATAAAGAAATGAAAGTAGCATATCGAATGATGGGGTCGCAAGTTGACACGCCTTTGCCCATCGCCTAGCATCAACTGTGCTTCAAATTATTGCTTATGAAAAAAACAGCCCAGATAAATTCGATTCACAGACCTTTGCGGATAAACCATAAGCCTTACGGTCTGGCAGGGATTTTCATCCTCACGGTTTTATTGGCAGGATGTGGGAAGCCATTTAATGTTCAACCGCGACCGCGAACCCTAGCGGGAAATTATGCGGTGACCACTGAAACCGGCGGTTTGAAAATATCGGCTGAGGCGGTGACCGACGAGGATTACCTTTATCAAACTTTTGAAGCCAATTTGATTTTAGCCGGAGTGTTGCCGGTTCGATTGAAATTGGAAAATAGCGCATCCCAGGAAATTAAATTGAAGGACGCGCGGTTTGAGATTCGCGCCAATCAGCAAACTTTTAAATTAATCGATGGCAAAAAGGCATATGGGCGATTGATGGATTATTATGGGGTCACGGTTTATAACAAAGCCGGTTTCAAAGCATCGCGTGAAGATTTCATCGCCTACGGCATGGACATAAGAAAATCGCTTGATAGCAATGAAATTCGCGAAGGGTTATTGTTTTTTCAAGTGCCGGGTGACACCATACTCCAAAACGAATTGGTGTTGGTCATTAGAAAATTAAGTGAGCCAAAGGACAGTGAGCCGATTGAATTAAAGGTTAAGTAACGGCGGAGGAGCGTTGATGAGAAGATTTTTCCCGAAATTATTAATTGTCTGGTTATTGATTTCACTAAATGGAATGACTGCCGGTTTCGCGTCGCAACAGGATAAGCCCGCAAAACCCGACACCTCAACTCAAGAAAAACCGGATGCCTTTGACGCGGAAATGACGCGCGCGAAAACCGCGCTTGAAGAAGGGAATATCACAGACGGCATCGCCTCTTTAAAAAAAGCTGCGGAATTAAAACAGGGAAATTGTCTGCCCTGCTATCAACTGCTATCGCAAATCTATTTTCAATTGGGCGATTACGGCGAAGCGGTCACGGCTTTAAAAACCGCCATTGGCTTTAAACCGGAAAATGAAATCGGGTTGATGAATATGCTGGGCGTGGCGCTATTTTTACAGGACACCAAACCATCTTTGAATGAATCCGTCAAAGTCTTTAAGCAGGTCATTGAACGCGCCGGTGAGAAAGTGCCGCTCGCCTATTACAATCTCGCTTTTGCCTATTTCAAGGTTGGCAATGAAAAAGCGGGACTTGAAACCCTGAAAAAATATGTTCAGATTGACCCGAATTCGACGCAGGCTTCGCAGGCTAAACTGATTATTGAAAATCCCAAACTGGCGGGAGAAAAATTAGGCATCGAATTCAAGGTAAAAGCGATTTCGGGCGAAGAGCTTTCGCTTGCGGGGTATCGCGGAAAAGTTATCTTATTGGATTTCTGGGCGACCTGGTGCGGTCCCTGTATTGTCGAAATGCCCAATGTGAAAGCCACCTGGGAAAAATATAAGAACGATAATTTTGTCATCATCGGCATCAGCCTTGACCGCAATAAAAAGGCTTTCGATCAATATGTAAAAACCGAGGGACTGACCTGGCCGCAATATTTTGAAGGCACCGGATGGGATAATAAAATTGTCGAACTATACGGCGTGCACGCGATTCCCTACACGGTTTTAATCGATCAAAGGGGGGTCATCCGCGCAGTGGGGCTTCGCGGCGCGCGGCTCTATAAAAAAATCGGTGAGTTAATCGAACAGATAAAACAGGAAAAAGCCGCAACCGGTAAGAATTAAGCTGCCGATTCATCCAAATCCTCCAAAGCGATTGCTTCCAGGATTATGGCGATCAATTCGCGAACTTTTGCACA
The DNA here is from genome assembly GCA_040754075.1 of Acidobacteriota bacterium. NCBI lineage: Bacteria > Pseudomonadati > Acidobacteriota > Acidobacteriota bacterium. The sequence goes on along the minus strand of JBFMDH010000013.1, from coordinate 74,805 downwards.
ACCCGGTTTTTCAAACGCCGCATAATAATAAAATTCAATTCACGGTTATCACGAATCCACTCTAGAAATTCATTCGCTCTTTCAAAGAACACATCCGTGTGCGCGGGGATCACCGTTGAACAACTTTGATCAAGGAGCATTCCAGTATATTGTGCCTTGATACAAGCTTGAATCAAATATTGGATATCATCCTTAAACATTGGATTGACAAAATAATTATCAATGGGGTTGAACTGACTTGATTCGTCCCTCGATTTTTGGCGCAATCGTCCCGGCTTTTTTAATCGCATCCATCATGAGTTCCGGTTCAATCGGACCTTCTGTAGGTTTAACCAGAACCTCTGCGCCTTTGAAATCATAACCGTCACCGCCGCCAAACGAGTAGGCGCTGACCACCATCGTGTACTTCTGTGCCGGGTCATAAGCTTTGCCATTAATTTCGATACTGACAATTCGCGAGCCGACCGGTTTACCGCCATCATAGGTGAAACTCATTCCCGATACTTGCGGAAAACGTCCATCTTCTTCACCGGCTTTGCTGACGCCGTTTTCAAGCAGGCGTTTGAGATGTTCGCCGGTGAGCCGAACCTTTACCAGTCCATTTTCAAAAGGCAAAATGCTGAGCACATCTTTTTTGGTCAACTCACCGATGCCGTAAGTCGCGTCGGAACGAATGCTGCCGCTGTTGACGATAGCAACATCGGCTGATAACGCCGAACGATAAACATCAGCAATGTAATTTCCGAGATTGCTTTCATTGCGGCGAATGATGCCGGCGCGGGCTTCTAAAATGACATCGGTTTTGCCGAGCACTTCGCCCAAACTTTCGTTCAATTGTTTTTCATAAACTGCAATGGCTGCGGCGGCATCCGGGTCATCTTTAATCTGCTCAGTTACCGGAATCGCTTCCCAATCTATTGAAGCGACGCGGTAGCGGGTTCGCGAATTGCGTTTGCGCTCGACATTGATTTGAATGCGTCCGAGGTTGCGCGCATCCGAACCCATTTTCATAATCGGCGCGCACCCTGCCATCGATTCGAGCAATTCGTGTTCGTGACCGCCGATGATTAAATCGACATCGCATTCAGCCGCCAACCGCTTATCATCCGCCATCGGTAAATGGGTAAGCGCGATGATGACATCAAATCCTTTAATGCGCAGTTGTCGCGCCAGACGCTTGCCTGTGGCAATCGGGTCTTTGAATAAAACACCTTTGCCGGGACTCGATAAACTTTCGGTCTCTTTTACCAGTAAGCCGAATATTGCCACACGCACGCCGTTAAAATTCTTTGCGATATAGGGACTTGCGCCGCCGAACGGTTTGCCGGTTTTTTTATCGATGACATTGGCAACCGTGTAAGCGAAACGCGATTCGCGCATGCGTTCAAGCAACACGTCGGGACCGAAATCGAATTCGTGATTGCCCAGTGTCGCAATATCGACCTCGGCGGCATTCAACGCGGCAATCATCTGTTTGCCTTTGAATAGACGCGAAGCCACGGATGGTGAAATGAAATCACCGGCTAACAGGAAAAGGGTGTTCGGGGATTTGGCGCGAATCTCTTTTTGCAGACCCGCAACCCGCGCCATGCCGCCGCGTCTGCCACGATCAACCGGCGCAATCTGATAAACATCATTGAGTTGTAAAATCGTGATGGAAGTTTTTGAATCGGCTTTTTGAGCGACGACGATGATTTGAAAAATCAACAAAAAGCCCAGTAAAATCGGCAGTTTCTTTAATGTCATGCGGACATCCTTAATAAATGAATTGATAAAGCGTGGGAAATATAATCCGCAATCCCTGATGACGTAAAGCAGGAGTGAATGATTTATTTGAGTTCGACTATAAACAATTTTTGAAAAGCATCGAATCAGTGTTCGTCGAATAATTTGGTTGTGCTTTCGGTGACGCTCGGTGGCGGTTGCGCCAGTTCACCGGTTTGGGGCGCTTGATAGCCAATTATTGGAGGAGGTGCCGGGATAGCTTGTTGCGGTGGTGTTTGAAGCGGTTGAGGTGGCATGAATGGTTGTTGCATTTGTTTTGCCGCGACAATCTCAGATATGCCTTTGCCTAACCACATGAATGCGGGTATCAATAACCAGAACCACCAGATTCTGCCCGCTGGCGCAAATAGCATTACCGCGAGTGAGACAAATAAAAAGCCCAATCCGACAAATGCTTTTTGTATACCATCGGGAAGCGAAGGCGGTTTATGACGGTCACGTTGACGGCGTTTACCGGAGGTTGGTTCAACCGGCAATTGCCCGCTTAGGGCTTGCGGAACCAGTGAAAGGTTCGAGCGACACGAGCGACAAAAATTGACATTATCGAAATTTTCGGTTCCACATTTCGGACAATACATAGTATTCACCTCGATATTGGAAGAATAAACGTAGCCACAGAGGATTTCAAACTTAGAATCCGAAAAAATCCGAATTAAAAATAGAAAATCTCGAAGCCCGAATGGCTTTCCCACGGACTTCGAGATTGATAATTTCGCTTGGAGAAAACTCAGCCGTTAGGGAGCTGTGAACACCAGTTGCACCCGTCGGTTTTGGGTTTTGGCGGCTGCGGTTTTGCCATTCGCTAGTGGCAGACTCGCGCCCCGCGATTCGATTTTGAAATTAGTTCGCGACACATTGAACGCCGCGATATAATCCGCCACCGCCTGCGCCCGTCCGAACGCGAAACTTTCGGCATTGGCGCGGGCGTCCGAATGCCCTTCTATAGTGAATAAAATTTCAGGATAGGCGGCAATCGCCTGTGAGATGGCATCAATCTTGGCTTTGGCTCTCAGCGCCAATGAGGTTTGATTGGTCACAAAAAAATTATCCGGCAAGATAGCAACAAAACCATTGCCGGTTGATTTCACCGTGACAATCGAAGCCAATGTCGATTGCAACTGTTCAAATTCCCGGCGACGTTTTTCGGCTTTCTGACGTTCGATATCCTGGCGCTGCATGGCTTCCACCTGTGATTTGGTGGTGTTCAAGGTTGATGAAATCGAGGAGTATTGCGATTGCAGATTGGCAATCTGGTTTTTTAAATCGGTAATCTCTTTTGCCTGCCGGTCATTGTCGGCGCGCAATTCATTATTGTCTTCGCGCAGATTGCGAACTTCGACCCGCGCTTCTGCAAGCTCGCGCAAATTTTTACTGAGTTGTTCTTCTGCGGAATTGCGGGCAATCTCAGCGGCTTTGTAACGCGCCGTCATATCATTCAATTGCTCTTGCAAATCCAAAGCGTTTTCGGTTACGCGGCGCACTTCGGCATCGCGTCTGGCAATCTCCGAACGACGTTCGGCAGCCAAAGCTTTTTCTTCGCTGATGTCTCTGGCGCGAACCGCAAAGGTTATCGCTTCGCGTGAAATGCGTCCGACATCGTAAGGCGATGATCCGCGTTTGAAAGACGATTCTGCCTGCGCCAGCGAATTGATTGATGAGATGTAATCGTCGGGGTCGAATCGTTCGGCATCCGCGAGTTTGGCGATTTGCACAGCACGCCGCGCCTGCAAAAGTTCCATCGGGGTTTTCGCAAAATCGCGTTCGGCAATCGGTGGAGCGGCTTCATCTGTGTAGTATTTGCCGGAATCGCCGAGAAAATAGACATCGGTTACCTGAACATTGACGTTTTTTGAATTGGGTGTGAGATTTTCGAGCACCACTTTTTTCGATGGCAACCGCACCAGATAATGCGGTTCGGCGGTGATAATCATGGCGAAGGTCTGATGCGGCGTGGCGGTCTTTAATTGCGCCGAATCACCTTTGAGGCGAAATTCGCCGAGGTTATCGACTTGTCCGGCAGGGGTGATAGCCCAGAGAACAAAGGTCGTGTAGTCGCCGCCAAAATTGTAAGCCGGAATCATATTCGATAAATTGATTTCAATATCGGTTTGATTGCGTTTGCGCCAGCGTTCGACGGTGGCTTCGCCGCGTGCCGTCGGTCGCAAAGTTGTACCGGTGAGGTAAACCTTTACGGGGTCTCTCAAATAGGTCACGGCAACTGTGCGGCGTTTGCTATCTCCGCCTTGTGCGTGGCTCAGCAAATTAAGGTTGGAAACTGAAAAGATTAAAAACAGAGAAATGAATAAAAACTTGCACTTCTTCATCTAAACCATCCTTGAATTATTATCGGGCATCATTCGCTCAGGTATTTGCCTAACCTGTTTCCTGCAAGTACACGCTGATAGAGGAGCTAGGTTTCAAGGCTTATAGTCTAACAAGCGTCTATTTTAGGCGACAAGCAAAGGATGAGTTTTAGAGGATTTTTATGTTGGTGAATATTAACCAAATCCGTCCGATTTATTGCAACATTTGACTGATGGTGATGCTGAGGTCGTTAATGCTGATGGGTTTGGCGAGGATGCCATCGACCAGATTTTGATAGGTTTCAATGTTTTCCGCCTGATTGCCATAACCGGTTAAGAGAATGATTTTCGACGATTCCTTTATACGCCGGATTTCGGTCGCCACCGCCCATCCATCCATATCCGGCATGGAGAGGTCGGTTAACACCAGGTCATATTCCGACTTTTCCAGAAATGCCAACGCCTGCCTGCCATTGATGGCTTCCTGAACGTGATGTTGCGAAAGCCTGAGCATTTCCGAGATGGCATTGCGGACACGGTCATCGTCATCAACGACCAGAATGCGGTATTGTTTGGTGCTTGAAATAGCAACAGTCTTTTTGGCGTTAAAAACCGATGGGGTGGTGGCACCGGGCAATTTAACCGTGAAGGTAGAACCGACGCCTATCTGACTTTCGACTTCAATGGTTCCGCCATGCCGTTCGATGGTTCCGTAGCTAACCGAAAGTCCTAATCCGGTTCCGCGCATTCCTTTGGTGGTGAAAAACGGGTCGAATATATGTTGCATCACATCCTGGCTGATGCCGCAGCCGCTGTCTTTAAATGAAATGATGTTGACACCGTTTTCAACTTTATTTGAAACCAGAAGCGTGCCGCCGTGTGGCATGGCATCCAGCGCATTGAGAATAATATTGATGAAAACTTCGCGGATTTCCGAAGCCGAACCGCGAATAATTGAAGAGGTTAGCGGCTCGAATTTTACCTGATACTGAATTCCTTTGGCTCTGGCTTCATCCTGCCAGATTGCCCGGGTAAGCGCGAACGAATCCTGAATGATATTTTCGATTTGAATTTTTTCGTACACCACTTCTTTTTGATGATTGGCAAACGATTGAATCCGTTTAACCATTTCCGCGCCGTCCATTGCAGCGCGTTCAATGATGCTTGCCTGTTTCTGGATTTTTTCGTTGGCTTCGTGGCGTTTGATGAGTTGCGCATTGCCGAGAATGGCAGCCAGGAGGTTATTGAAATTATGAGCGATTCCGGCGGAAAGCTGACCGAGTGAGCGTAATTTTTCATCCTGAACGATGCGTTGTTTTGCCAGTTTTTCTTCGGTAATATCGCGGGCGATTAAAAGGATGTGCGAGATATTTTCGTCGGCATAAATCGGCGTGTAAGTGCCCAGAAAGGTTCTGATTTCATTTTCGCTGGTTCGGGTACGGAGTTCGATGGTCGGGGATTTGCCAATCAAGGCTTTTTTAAAGGCTTTCGAGGTGCTGTTGATTTCATCGCTAACGATATAGTTTCGATAGCCGAATCCGAATAGCTCTTCAAAACTACAGTGCAAAGTTTTCAGGGTTTGTTCATTTACCCAGATGAGTTCCCCCGAAATCGAAAAAGCTGAAATGGATTCGTGCGCGTGTTCAATCAATTTTGCCAGGAAATTTCTTTGCTCACGGGCGGCGGCTTCAGCGGCTCTGAGATCGCTCAGGTCACGGATAATACAAACCGCGCCTGACTTTTCCAATATTTCCTGGCTGGTTGTTGAATAGTGTTGCTGTTCGGCTTCGTCATCCGGGCGATTTGAAAATGGCGAGATGGTGACCAGTACCGGGCGACTATATTTTTCAGGGGTTAATTCAAAAGTAATGGGTTCGCCGGTTTGCATGACTTGCGAAACTTTACAACCTTCTTCATTCACGCCTTTCAAAAGCGTGCAACATTTTCTGCCGAGAATTTTGGCGATGGGCAGCCCTTCAAATTTAGCGCCGACCTCGTTAATCCGGCGCAGCGTGCCTTCGTGGTCGAAAATCAGCATGCCATCGGTTAAGGAATCGAAGGTGGTTTCCCATTCAATTTTTCCCCGCCAAACCTGATCGAATAACTCGGCGCGTTCCAGCGCATGAGCCATTTGATGGGCAGCGGCTCGCATAACCGTGATTTCCTGGGTGTGCCATTCTCGCGGTCGGGTTTTTGAGGTAACGCCGATACCGATTTTACCTCCGAGTTTATGCGGTAATGAAATAGTTGCAAATGCTTGAATGTCTGTCGGCGCAAAATATTTTTCCGCATATTTGCGATAGCGGGGGTCCTGATAAACATTATTGGAAAACGCCAATCCATCCTCGGCAAATTCAGTTAAAGGGGCGAGTTCTTCATATGAAAAAACCTTGCGAGGCGGATCAAAAAGTTTGCCATGACTGTAGGTACATTCAAGGTTCCAATTATAGGTTTGGGGATTTAAGGTGAAGATGAAAAGGGAATCGACTGCCAGATGATTTCCGAGTTCCTGGGCGACGATGTGAAATATCTCGCCCATGCGGCTGGATTGGTTGATACTTTCACTGATTTGTCTCACCAGAGCTTCAACCTTAACTGCCTGACGGGCTTCCTGGTATAACTGACTGTGGCTGATCCCGAATTCGACCTGCGCGGTTACCTCTTCGACCAGGTCGATTTCACTTTTCGTCCATTTTCTCAGGCGGTCGGTTTGGGAGATTGAAAATACCCCCCAGAATTTTTTATCAATAATAATCGGACAGAGGATTTGCGAGATGCTTTGCGATAATCCATTTCTTAATTCGTTGGTTCGTTCAATCGATTGTTGCAGAAAAAAGGTTTCCACATCATCGATGATTAACGACCGCTGGGTGGAAAGTAGCCGATGAATAACCGAATTATCTTTATCAATCACGATATCGGGCGCAGCAAGTTCAGGTGAGCTACAGTATTGTGCAACGATGATGCCGTTATCACCGATAAATCGGCGAATGTAGGCGCGATTGATTCCCAGTGCCTTACCGATTTCATCTACGGCAACCTTTAAAATTTCGTCGATATTTAAAGAGCTTCTTATTGAAGTGATAATGTGATTGAGTAAATTGGCGCGGGTTGCCGCTTCGGTGGCTTCGCGGTAAAGTTCTGCCTGCCGAATGGCGATAGCTGCCTGTTCGGCAACCGTATCAACCACATCAATTTCAAATTCCGACCACTGGTGGTGTTGACATTTGTGAACCCCAAAAACGCCAATCGGTCGACCATTGAGCCGGATGGCAGTTGACAGAAAAGAGTGAACTCCCGCTTTTAAATATTTCTCCCGTTGCGTCCCCAATCGGTTATCGGTTTCGGTATTGTCTATGGCTACCGGTTTGTTGGATTTAAGAACCAAATCCAGCGCTTCATTGCCGGTAACCGAAATGAACGGATAGGGTTGGGGTTGGGACAGACAACAATCTGCATGAAATTGATAGGTTAAGGGAATTTCATCCGGTAAGGGGTCATCGAGTAATGCAAGGCGGACGCGACAGGCTGAAAGCACTATTCCTAATTCATTTACAATGGTTTGAAAAACCTCTTCAGAATTCAGGGAACTGTAGATTGCCGCACTAATCTTGCGTAAAATTTTTTGCTGCTCGGCTAAATTCTGATTTGCCTTTTCCTTTGTCAAAGATTGAATTGAAATAGACTCTTCCCCCATAGCTATTTACCCATCAAAAGCCGTCTTTAGCAAGTGCAATTATTCATTCGCTAAAGACAGCAATGAATTATTGATTTCATTAAAAGGGCTTAGTTTTTGGGCTTGTTTTTTTAATGACGGATCCATGGTCATTTGTCTGATTTCACGCCAGGTATCCATCGGAATATTGGTAAAAGCCTCAACGACCTGCGGGTCAAAATGTTTTCCCGAACATTTGATCAATTCATCTGCGGCATCTTCAAAAGGGCGACCTTTACGATAAGGTCTATCGGAAGTAATCGCATCGACCGCATCTGCAACCGCAAAAATTCGCGCCCCCTGACAGATTAAATCCCCACCAAGCCGAGATGGATAACCGCTGCCATCAAACCTTTCGTGATGTTGTTGGACGATTTTTCTAGCGCCGGATAGGAATTCAATGCCGCTTAAAATGTCTGATCCGAACTCGACATGGCGGCGCATATGTGACCACTCTTCATCGGTCAAAGAGCCTTTTTTTAATAATATTCCATCGGGAACGCCGATTTTTCCGATGTCATGTAGCAGCGCACCGTGTTCGAGGGTGATTAAATCTCTCCCGGCGATGCTCAGTTTTTTGCCAAGTCCCAGACAATAACTCACCACCCGTTCGGAATGCCCTTTGGTTTCAGCGTCGCGCGCTTCCAGGGCTTTTGCCAGCGCCTGAAGCGTCGCTTTGTAACTCATATAAAGTTTTTCAAGCGTGGCGTTGAGACTGTTGTTGGTCAAACGCAATTCATAGGTTCTGAGACTGACCAACTCTTCGAGATGGCGTTCATATTGTTGGTTGGATTTGATCAATGCCTGATGCCGCAGTCCTCTTTCAACGGCGATTTCGACATCATCAAGGTTGAACGGTTTGGTGACGTAATCATAAGCCCCACGCCGCAATGCGCCAATGGCGCTTTCAATATTTAAATTACCTGATATAAAAATAAGTACCGGACAATCTTCGGATTTTTTTAAAATTTCCAATAACTCAAAGCCGGTCATTCCGGGCATCATAATGTCGGAAAGAATCAAATCAAATTGGTCGGTTTTAAAATACTCCAACGCTTCGGGCGCTGATGATGCGATTTTACATTCGTGTTTGTCGGAAAGCAGAGAGTAGAGAACCGAAAGGATATTGGGTTCATCATCAATGATTAATATTTTTGCATGCTCGATGGTAAGCTGGGATGAAAAAGGTTTAAGAATTTCGGACATGATATTTCCTTAAACAGCTTTACGTTTTTGAATCTCCTGGGGACAGCGTATGATTGCTGGAGATTACTCCAAAAGATAGGGGGAGTTAAGATTAAAAAGGAGAAGCTTATTTAAAGACGAGTCGATGATAGTACAGCATCAGCGATTTTGCAAAGGTATTCGCTGATTTCAGGTTAAGGGCCTTCGGTATAATCGAGTTTCAAATAGCTTGAACCATCCCCCACAATAAAGATTAAATCCTTACCACCGATTCGTGCGCGTACCACCCCTTCCGGTTTCATTACGGTGTCCAATTTGGTTATCTCTCGCGGAGCCGATTCCGGTTTGGTTAAATCCAAATCACCATTCCATTCATAAAGTACAACTTCGCGACCGCCGCCAGACCCGGTGGGACCGGCGATGATTAAAAAGACCCCCAGTCGGTTATCATATTGAATATCGCGGATACCCAGCCCATTTAAGGTTAAATGTATCGGGGATGCCGGCACCGTTAAATTTTGTGTAGTAAAAGCGCCGCGCGGGTCTTTCAGTTTAATGGGTACAATTAATGCCTGCCCATTAACCAGTGGCGAGCGCATTCCCAGATAAATGCGGTCGTGAATCGGGTCCCAGGCTATGCCTTCGATATTTACCCCACCGGCATTTCCTTCAATGCCAGCAACCGCCTTTAATTCAGGAACGTTCTCAATCAGGAAATCCCTTAGATTAGTCATGACTTCGGTTTGTCCCTGAATGGTTTGGGTCGTGGAATCAAAAGCAAAACGCGCCAGCGCGTTGGCTTCTCCCTTTTCGGCGTGAGAATTCGACCCGACGATATAAAAGAATGAGCCGCTATAAGTAATGCCTTCGGGGTCGGCAACGTTGGCATTGAAATTGATGGTCTTAATTTCTCCCGATTGCCTGCCATTGCCATCCAGATTCATAAAGAACATTTCGCTGGGTTTATTATCGGCAACGAAAAATATGCCTTCCAGATTGGGCACCTGGGTTACCCCGGATGATTCAAAGATTCCACCTTCATAAGAGATTCCAGCACCGGGCGTTGCCACTTTCACCTTAGCCTTGCCTTTCGATGTCGGTTCGATTACCGGCTTATCCGTGGGCGCGGGTTGCGTCCCTTTCATGGAGTTGTTGATATAAATCGCCAGCACGACAGTTAAGATGACGCTGAGAATTGCCGCGAGAATTCGCCCGACGGCTCCAATGTAAGCCGCCTTGATACGTTCTTTTTCTTTATCTTTATCCTTATCCTTCTCTTTATCCTTTTTCTTCTTCTTTTTTCCCGCATCATTGGCATCAGCAACCAAAGGAATATTCGGCGAATTGGTGACCACAAAATTTTGAGGCTCAGGCGTATTGGTTGCCGGTGGAACGGCGGCAACCCCATTGGCAACCGGCACAACCGCCGCGGGAACCATTCCGCCATCGATAACCGCTCGTTCGGTGATGTTGGTTTCTGCGCGACGGCGGATTTCGTTCAGCACATCAAGCGACAAAACCGCCGTAACATTTTCCGGCGTTTCACTGGGATTTCTGAAAGTTAAAACGGTCTGCCCCATTTGAATGGCGTCGCCGTGTTTTAAGGTGTGGGGTTGAGTGGTCAATCGCTCGCTATTGACGAAGGTGCCGTTTCGACTGCCTAAATCAACAATCATATAACCGCCATCGCGCGCTAAAATGACGGCGTGTGTGTTGCTGACCGTCGGGTCAGTCAAGATGATGTGATTATGAGCCGCTTTGCCGATTTCAATCTCTTTTTTCATGAAGGGATATTCGAGTTTTTCGCCCGAAGGTAAAACGCCAACTAACCTGGCACCGTAATGAAAATCGATTTTTTCAATTATTTCGTTGGCGGCGGCGATACGCACGAGAACTTGTAGGAAATTCTGTTTTTTTACTTCTTCAATTGCTGCGACATCGGTCGGGTCGGCAACCGCTATGGTCAATTGCCAAGGAGTATCGGATACAGGAAAAATCCACGAATTTTTTGCCAGTTTATTGGAGAATTTAGCGACTAATGATTCATCAACCTGAGTATCCCGAAGGTTGATCGGTTGAATCTGAAAAATTCTCGCCATTAAATCGCGCAAGTGCTCATCGTTTACTTGCTTTTCTTCAATCAAGGCGCGCACCAGCCGTCTGCCTTTCGTCTCAGCGCCGCGCCATCTCTCGATGACGGATTGGGGGACGACATTTTCGGCTATCAAGGTGTGGGCTAAAGCTTCTTCGTTTAAGGGCAACGGCATATTGGGAATTGCCGCGGTGGTTTCCGGCATTTGAATAACCCCGGTTTCACTATAACCACTGAGGCGAAAGGTCAATTTTGTGACTCCCATGCCGATGACATCGCCATGATTTAATTTCTGTGGAGCGGCAATTCGATGTCCATTGATGGTGGTGCCATTGCGACTGCCGAGGTCGGTGATGGTGTAATTCCCATTATCTAATTTAATAACCGCATGCGATGTGGAAACTGCCGAATCGGCGATGACGATGTCATTTCGCGGACCTTTACCGATTTGGGTTTCTGCCTTTTTAACCTCCCGATCAAATACATCACTTGATGGCAACACGATACGCAAAATTGCCGATTGTTGATTTTGATGGTTGTTTAACGGGGTTTCCAGAGTAATGTCAGGATTTACAATGGCGACGGTTTCTTGTTGAATCGCCGGCGGAGAAACGGTATCCGGTGAAGGTGGAATTTCCAAAGTCTCAATCTCAGGATTGGCATTTGGCGCAATCTCGCCTGCCTGCCCCGGCGTTATTGTCTCAACACTTGAAACGGGAAATTTCAGTTCGTATCCACAACGGTTACAAAACCGTTGCCCTTCGGAGGCGATGGGAGATTGACACTGCGGACATTGAAAATTCATAAGCTATCGGGTTCCACAATTAATATTTGAAATCCTCTTCTGTTGCGCCTTATTAAAGGCTATCCGATTTTGATGGAAAAATTCAAATGCTGATAAAATCGATTCATTCACAACCTAACATCAGGGGCGAGTATAGCTAGAAAACCCAATAAATTGCAAGAAAACCGGCTTAAAATTAGGGCAAGTCAATTAATCGCAATGACCGATGGCGACAAAAATTTTCTCCTCTACTACAACAAACAAATGGTTCTGGGATATGATGAGAAACAGGTTCAGCGCGTGACCTGATTAATCATTATGAAACACATTATCATCGGAACAGCCGGACATATTGACCACGGAAAAACCGCTCTCGTAAAAGCTTTAACCGGGATTGATGCAGACCGTTTGAAAGAAGAAAAGCAGCGCGGCATCACCATTGATATAGGATTTGCCGACCTGCATTTGGATGATTATCAATTCGGGTTTGTCGATGTGCCGGGTCATGAACGGTTCGTTAAAAATATGCTTGCCGGGGCACACGGATTGGATATGGTGATGCTGGTGATTGCCGCAGACGAATCGGTGATGCCACAGACCCGCGAGCATTTTGATATTTGCAAATTATTAAAAATCAAAACCGGACTGGTCGTTTTAACCAAAGCCGATATGGTTGATGAAGAGTTGCTGGAACTCGCCCGCGCCGAGGTGGAAGATTATGTCAAAGGGTCTTTTCTTGAAAGTTCGCCCATCATTTCCGTCAGTTCACGAACTGGCGCAGGAATCGATAAATTGAAAACTGCGTTGCTTGATTTGGCAAAAACTAGTCAACCGAAAAATACCTCGGCGACTCCGAGATTGCCGATAGATCGCGCGTTTACGGTTAAAGGTTATGGAACCGTGGTCACCGGTACACTGGTTGCCGGTGAATTCAAAGTTGGAGATGAGATTGAGATTTTACCGATTGGCGAAAAAACCCGAATCCGCAATTTACAGGTACATGGAGCAGACACCGATATTGCCTCAGCGGGTCAACGAACGGCGGTCAATTTGCAAGGCGTCAACCTCGAACATGCCGAACGTGGAAATGTCTTGACCCTGGCGAATCGTTTGCAATCGTCTTCGATGTTGGATGTCAAATTGAATTTGCTCGCCAGCGCCCCAAGACCGCTCTCACACCGCGCGCGGGTGCGCTTGCATCATGGAACCGCAGAGGTGATGGCGCGGGTGTATTTCATAAAAAATCCTTCATCGGTTGCGCCGATTTCTGAAACTCGTGATGAAGAATCGAATTGGCAAAACTATAAGCCACAATTTGCCCTTGAACCCAATAAAAGTGATTTCGCTCAATTGCGGCTTGAAGAACCGATTGCCGCACTGCCCGGAGACCGCTTCATCATTCGCAGTTATTCGCCCCAGATTACCATTGGTGGAGGGGTGATTTTAGACGCTTTACCACAAAAGCACCGATTACATGATGCACAGGCGCGAAACCATTTAATTAAGTTGGAAAATGCCACGAGTGTTGCCGAACAAATCGCCACCTTTATTGAAATGGCAGGCGAACAGGCAATGACCTTTGGTGAAATTGCAGCAAAAACCGGCGCGACCAATAAACAAATCCTTGAATCGATAAGCGAGTTGAAAAACAAGCAGCAAATCATCGAGGTCTCTGCCTTACCTTTAATTTTTATTTCCAAAACCAACTATGAACAATTGGCTGCTCAGGTCATCGCTTTACTTGAAACCCATCATAAACGCGAACCCTTATCGCTTGGTATGGGACGTGAAGAGGTTCGCGAAAAATTATTCGGAAAATTGCAACCGGAAATTTTTCGCGCAGTAATTGGCTTTTTATCCGAACAAGGGAAAGTCACTGCTGAACGCGAGGTTTTACGCTTATCATCGCATAAACTAACGCTTTCAAACGCCGACAGCGAGATTAAAAATAAACTTGAAATGGCAATCAAAGCGGCAGGATTTCAAGCCTCATCGTTTGATGAAATTGCCGGTCAATTGAAAATTCAAACCAACCTGGCGCGCAAATTATATAACTTGCTGCTTGCTGAAAAACGCTTGATTCGGATAGATGATTTTGTCTTTCATTCGGAAATCATCGAAGACTTGAAAAATCGGATTCGGGAATATAAAACCAAAAGCACAAAAATTGATGTCGCCGCATTTAAAGAGATAACCGGAGGAATATCACGAAAACATGCTATACCCCTGCTTGAATTTCTGGATCGAGAGCGCGTCACCCGTCGACTCGGAAATGAGAGAGAAATTTTATAAATCAAAGAGGTGTTATGCAGTTTAGAAAATTGAAAGTTACAACCTTGTTGCTGCTGTTTTTTATGGGTGTCGTTACCGTGGTGTTTGCCACGCAAAGTAAATCGAAAAAGACTTCGCCAACCGCTTCACCGTATGATGAAGTGGCGGCAAGCGCAGATTTTTTAAAGAAATGTTCAATCTGTCATAAACCGGACGGGAAGGGGGGAAATGGGGTTCCTGATTTTACCAACCCGGCATTTCATAAAGGGAAAACCGATGCGCGATTCATTGCTTCGATAACCAAAGGTCGAGGGGGAATGCCATCGTTTAAATTAACGCTCAATCCCGGACAGGTTAAAAATCTGGTTCGCTATATTCGCAGTTTTCCAATCCGCAATGAAAACGGCGAGAAACCGATTGTCGAAGAAACGAAACCTGCGCCAACCGCAGGGGAAGGGCTATTGGAAAGAGCTTTAAAAGGTCAGGCGCAAATCCTCGATTTGACCCAATTGCTCGGCGATAAAACCCCTGCTTTTAGCGGCGAAAAAGATTTATATCGTTACGAAAAACTTTCGGACATTAAAAAAGACGGGTATGCCAGTGGAGCAATTCGCCTGCCCGAACATTTCGGAACCCATCTGGATGCGCCCGGTCATTTCATTGTTTGGAAAGAAACGGTTGAGCGAATAAAGGTTAAAAAATTTATTGCCCCGGCAGTGGTGATAGACGCGCGTTCAAAGGTCGAAACCAATCCCGATTATCAACTCTCGGCAACCGATATTCAGGAGTTTGAAAAAGGCGGGGCGATTCCCGAAGGCGCGATTATTTTACTGCTGACCGGTTGGGACAAACGATTCAATGATATTGAAAAATACCGCAACGTCGATGCCAACGGAGTTATGCATTTTCCAGGTTTTTCCGAAGAAGCCATTCAATACCTTTTGCGCAACCCTAAAATTGTCGGACTCGGAATCGACACGCTATCGATTGATTACGGTCCTTCAAAAAATTTTCAAGGGCATAAAATTTCTCACGGAAGCGGACTCTATCACCTCGAAAACCTGACCAATCTCGATAAATTACCGGCGCGTGGAGCGGTGATTTTTGTCGGCGCTTTACCAATTGAAGGCGGGTCGGGAAGCCCTGTCAGGGTGCTGGCGATTGCTCCATAGGTTTTCAGTTGGAGCCAGGTTTGAATTTGGCTGATAGTTATTTGACCGCATTATGAAAATGGGTGCCCGCAAGGACAATAAGTTATGAACTTGACTCTTTGATAGTGCGAGCAATATAACTATCAATCAAATTCGTTTTGGGAACCATTAAATGACAATTAGGCGCGAGGGAAAAGGGTTGGCAGCAGTAATTGTTTCCAACGATACCGAAAGAGCTACCAGTTTGACAAACAGCCAGGATATAGCCAAACAACCGGAAGACAATCATCCGCAAACTGCCAATGGGGTGTCGGAATTGTCTGAGACTACCGCGGTAAATCACCAATCCAGGGCGGCATTGGAAGTTGAAAATTTTTTTACCCTTGCGGTTGATGAACTGACCGCATTGCGAACCCGCGCAGAGTTCGTTTCCATTGAAACAGCTGCGGAGTTAATTCTCCATCAGGAAACCTTTGGGGGGCGCGTACACGTTACGGGAATCGGGAAATCCGAACATGTCGCGCGGTATGCCGCCTCATTACTTTCAAGCACCGGAACCCCCGCCTATTTTTTACACGCCACCGAATGTGTGCATGGTTCAGCCGGGCAGGTACGTAAAGAGGACGTGTTAATTGCGATTTCAAATAGCGGTGAAACCCCTGAACTAATACATGCCGTTGAAGTCCTGAAAGAGTTTGGCGTGAAAATTATCTGTGTATCGGGGCAACCCGAATCGCATCTCGCTAAACTGTCAACCGTCGTTTTAAACGCCGGGGTTGAAAATGAAGGTGGCACGTTGAATTTAGTTCCGCGCGCCAGCATCCTCGCCAAAATTTTTGTCCTGTGCGGATTATCGGTTTCTCTCGAAACGCATAAAGGGTTGACTCGCGAACAATATGCTCAGTGGCATCCAAGCGGCGCACTCGGTCGAATTGCCCGTGGCGAATAAACCAGTAGAATTTTTATTTAACTCCAACCATATCGAAGGAAAATTTCAACTCATCCTTGACCTTGATGGTTCCCCCGGCAACCGATACCGGTTTGATTTTGAATTCGCTTTGTCTCAAAGCAAACTCGCCGCGTGCCCGCAATGAATTGCCGGTCAAACTCATTTGCCCTTTGAACCAGATGCTTTTGGTTACGCCGTGAAGCGAGACATCGCCCCAGATTTGCAGGTCATAATGCCCCTCGGCGGTTTTGGTGGCGCTGACGTTGGTGCTCTTGAAGGTGATTGTCGGATAGGTGCCGGTTTCTAAAACCTCATTGCGCATTTTAGTTTCAATCTCCTGTTTGTCACTGGCGGAGACTTTATCGAGAACAGTGATAGAATCGGACTTGATGGTCATTTGCAGTGAGGCGGGCGTAATCGAATCCGGTGTTAAGGTCGCATCGCCTGAAAAATCACGGATACCAATGGTGTGATTATGCCCAAAGGTTGAAAGCAACCCGCCGACTAATGCGCGAACAATAAATCGACTTTGACCGGCATCGAGTTTATAGCGAACCACGGCTGAAAGGGTTGGGTCAGATGGTTGACTTGCAGGACTTTCATTTCCATTCAATGAATAGCTGTCAGATGTAACCGGATTCCGGTTTGAATTGACATCAGATGCTACCTGCGTTTCCGGGAGAGTGAACGCAATGAAAAACGCGCAAGCCAGAAAGAAAAAATAAAATCGTCGTCTATTAATCATCGGACACCTCGTGTCGAGGCAAAATGGATTGCCTGAAAATTAATGTGAGGGAAATAAATTTTAAACCAATTGCGCATGAAAAAATAATGCTGAGGTTGCTTAGTTGATGGGCGAGTGCGGATGGTGACCCAGGTATTTCGCAACCCCAGCTAAGGTGAACGATTCGCAATTCGTTCACTGGAGGACAAACGTACTGCTTTACAAGCAAACAACTTTTACATCAATTGGTGTTGGATGTTGTATTCGTTTGTAAGATAGCTGAGTGTCTGAAAAAGTCGGAAAAATTTTAATTCCGGCTCATCCGCTTTCATTCTCGAATAATCGCTTTATTCCAACCCCAGGGTTTCTTCAATCGCTTTTTTCAGAGTCACCGGGCCGGCAATCAAGCCCGTGAGTTTTGGACTCACTGAATTAAAAACAATATTTTCGCTTTGTAGCCCGCGAACAAATCCGCCTGCCGCGCGAATCAGCGCAACGCCGGCTGCGACATCCCATTCGTGTTTGGGAACCAGAGTCCAGGTTGCATCACCGATACCGGCGGCAACCAGTCCGAGTTTATACGCCACTGAACCGACATGACGGACTTGGAAAATAGCATTTTCAAAGCGATCCCATTCGCCGCGTTTGGCTTCGCTGCGACTGCCGAGAATAATTGCTCCATCCAGTGACTGCCTGTTGCTGATGGATGCCGGGTTTCCGTTATAAAAAACTCCTGTAGCTTTTGACCCAATAATCATTTCTGCACTGGCAGGATTACTGATGCCTCCGGCAACCGGTACGCCATTGACGACGTAGGCGACAGAGATTGCCCATTCGGGAATGCCTTCGACAAATTCCCGCGTCCCATCAATCGGGTCGACAATCCAAACCTGTTCTTTTTCTAAGCGGGATAAATCGTCTGTGGTCTCTTCCGATAACCAGCCTTCATTATCCTTTAAAAGTATTTCCTTCAGGATGGCATTGACTTCGTGGTCAGCCTCGGTCACCGGGTCCCAATCGCTTTTATATTGGACATTCAATTTTTGATTAATGAATTGGCGGGCAACATCGGTTGAATGGTTTAACGCCGTTTCGATGCGGGATAAGATTTCTTGATTATCAATAGTTTTAATCATTGCTTCTGGATTCACGATTTCCTCCTCTGGAAGTCTAACCATGAAGGAAATCGAAGTCTAACTCAAGGGCAGAAGCACGCGAATGGTTGCACCCTTTCCGACATCACTTGAAATTTTAATGGCACCGTTATGTTTGCGAATAATGCCGAGCGTAACTGCCATCCCCAGACCGCGTCCCGTTGGTTTTGTCGTAAAGAAGGGTTCCAACATCAGCTTTTGGGTTTCGCTGTTCATTCCACAACCGGAATCAGCTACCTCCAAAAAAACATATTTCCCGCTGTCAATTTTTCCATTGTGATAGGCGTCATCCAAAATCTCTTTATCAAAGTATGCAGTTCCGGTTTGAATACGGATGGTTCCAGGGTTTTCTCCTATCGCTTCCGAAGCATTGGTTAAAAGATTTAAGACTATCTGGCGAATTTGAATGGCATCGGCGTTCACGACCGGAATCTGTCTGTCCAATCTCGTTTCTATTTTGATGTTTTTCGGAATCGAAACTTTTAACAAACGAATGGTTTCAAAAACCACCTCGGTTAAATTAACTGACCCCAAATGGATTTCGGCTTTTCCTGAAAAGGTCAATAACTGATTACATAATTCCGAAGCGCGTTCGGATGCCAGCGCAATATCGGCAATATAGGATTGAATTTTAACCGCATCGAAGAGATTTCGTTTGATCAATTCTGCATTGGTCGAGATGGTGAGTAAGAGGTTATTGAAATCGTGGGCGACGCCGCTGGCTAATAACCCCAGGCTTTCGAGGCGATGGGATTCCAGCATTTTGGCTTGTAATACCAGCGCCTGTTGTTCAGCCTGGATGCGCCTGTCGGTTTCGAGAGTTAAGGAGACCAAATCGGCAATCGAACCGGCAAAACTCATCTCTTCTCTGGTCCAATCTCTGGTTCTTCCAATGTGTTCATGGCAAACCACGCCGGTCATTTCCCCCGCAATATAAATCGGCGCATCCAGCATCGTAGTAACCTGATGTTGTTTCAGGTAGGTCTCTTTCAATTCCCTGGTACGGTCATCTTTAAATGCATCAATCACATTAATCACACGGAGATTCCTGAGCGCCTCAAAATAGATAGGGTAATCTTTTGCCAGCAATTTCTCTCCGAGGGTATGTTGATGATTGCTTGCCTGATAGGCTTCGATACAGGAAATTTTGGTGCGGGACGAATCAAAAAGCCAGACATTGACCCGATCAACTTCCAGAGCTTTGGCAGCGGTTTCGGTGATTACTTTTAAAGCTTCCCGTTGTTTACCTTCCGACATAGCGGTTGAACGGGCAAGCCTTGCGAGAATGTCATTCAGGTCTGCTTCTTTGGTATTCATTGTCGTTCACCCCTTAAATAAAACAAGTAGAAGTGCAAAGCCAAATTTATCCTGACAATGACACCAACAGCTAAATTGAATATGAGGAACTCAACCATAACACGTTGATGGAAGTTGTCAACATTCTTTGCTGATAGTGCCCCAGTGTGTACAATGACAGGGTAATGTTAGTTCTTGGTATAGAGAGTTCTTGTGATGAAACTGCCGCGGCAATCGTCGAGAACCGGACAACGATTAAATCGAATATCATCGCATCCCAGATTAAAACTCATGCGCCATTTGGAGGGGTGGTTCCCGAATTGGCATCCCGCGAACATCTGAAAAATATCTCGCATGTGGTTTCCGAAGCGCTTCGGGAATCGCAGGTCTCGTTAAGCGAAATTGATGGTATCGCGGTTACCCGCGGGCCCGGTTTAATCGGTTCCTTACTGGTTGGCGTCAGTTATGCAAAATCGCTGGCGTATGTCGCGAAAAAGCCGATTGTCGGGGTCAACCACATCGAAGGCCATATCTATTCGGTTATTTTTGAAAACCCGAAAATCGCATATCCGGCAATTGCCCTGATTGTCTCAGGCGGGCACACCACGCTTTTCTACATTCCAGGTGAAGGTCAATACGCGGTTCTCGGTCGAACCCGAGATGATGCAGCAGGCGAAGCTTATGATAAGGTGGCGAAGTTGTTGGGACTCGGTTATCCGGGAGGTCCGGTGATTGACCGTCTGGCAAAATCCGGCAATCCTGAAGCCGCAGAACTGGTTTTCTCATTGCCGCGATTTCATACTGCGCATCTTGATTTCAGTTTCAGCGGATTAAAAACCGCCGTGCTTCGTTATGTAAAAGAAAATGCCATCAAGCCGGTTCAATCAATTGATGAAGTAACCCCGCAAATGCTCGATTTAATCGCGAGTTTTCAGGACAAAGTGGTTCGCTCCTTGATTTCAAGAGTTGTGGAAGCCGTTCGTCGCCACCAACCGAAATCCGTCATTATGGCTGGGGGAGTGGCTTGTAATAGCGCGTTAAGAGCGGCAATCAAAAAAGCCGTCCGGGAAATTCCGGTCTATTATCCCAGCCCGATTTTAACCACTGATAATGCCGCAATGATTGCCGCTGCCGGATATGCAAAACTTGAACGAGGCGAAAATGACGGGTTGGAATTTCATGCGGCGGCGACATTGAAAATCGAAAATCTGATTTTGCAAGGCTATGAAATACCTTTAAAAGTCCGATACAAAACTTAAATTTCTCAAATGACAGATATAAATATTATTTCAGATAAAGATATATTTTTTATGAATCGAGCGCTTGAACTGGCGCGACAAGGTGAAGGTTTGGCGTTTCCCAACCCGATGGTTGGTGCAGTGCTGGTGAACGGCGATGAAATTGTTGGCGAAGGTTTTCATTTATTCTCCAATTTAAAACATGCCGAAATCGTAGCCATCGATAACGCCGGAAGTCTTGCCAAAGGCGCGACGCTCTATTGCAGCCTTGAACCTTGTTGCCACTGGGGACGAACGCCGCCCTGCACCGATGCTTTGATTAACGCCGGTATCGCTCGCGCCTTCATTGCCATCATTGACAATGATGCACGGGTTTCAGGAAAGGGAATTCAGCAGTTGCGGGATGCGGGAATTGCAGTTCACATCGGCATATGCGAGCACGAAGCCTACGAATTAAATAAAACGTATTTCATCTCAAGAAGTGAGTCGAAAAAATAGTTGATTAAAGCGAAGAAAAGTTTAGGGCAAAATTTTCTCGTTGATGCCGGTATCTCTCAACGAATCGTTGAACAGGTTGGTGCGACCCGTCGCGATATTATTATCGAAATCGGCCCCGGAGAAGGCGCGATTACCGGGTTGCTTTTAAAAACCTGTGGCTACCTCGTAGCTGTAGAAATCGACCAACGCTTCATTCAAATCCTGCAATCCCAATTCCGGGGTGAACGATTCAAATTGGTGGCAGCCGATGCTTTGAAAATCGCCTGGCAGCAGTTAATTTCAGAGGCGATTGACGAATGGAAAAAACTGAATGCGGATGAGAAAGATTTTCCTGGAGTTCGGGTGGTTGCGAATTTGCCCTATTACATCTCGACACCGATTCTCGAACGATTGCTGAATCTCGGCAATGAAATTTCGGATTTGACTTTGATGTTACAGGAAGAGGTGGTTGACCGTATCACCGCGACTCCGGGGAATAAGGAATACGGTTATCTTACGGTTTTTGTCGAATATCATGCAGAGGCGACAAAATTATTTCGGGTATCTCCGCAATCCTTTCGTCCGGTTCCCGGTGTCTGGTCGGCGCTCTTACACTTAAAGATTCGCAAACAACCTCCGGTTGAGGTTCAGGATAATGCCAGGTTTTTTGCTCTGATTCGCGCGGCATTCGCTCACCGGCGAAAAACCATTTTGAATAATTTAAAGTCGGCGGCTTCCACTTTACATTTTCATTCGGAAATTCTCAGCGCCTTAAAGGAAGCCGACATTGAACCGCAACGTCGAGCCGAAACTTTATCGCTGAAAGATTTTGAGAGACTGTACCAGGCATTATTCACCACAATGATTAGGAACCCTTCATAAGGATTGCTATACTTGGACTCTGTATTGAGAACCCGGAGTTATAAAAGAAGATTAGGAAAGCCTTTCCACAATAATTAAAACGAAAATCCTATGAGCGACAGTAAATTAGAAATCATTCCGCTTGGCGGGGTAGGGCATTTTGGAATGAACATGATGGCGGTTCGTTACGACAGCGAAATCATCATCATTGATGCCGGCATGTCGTTTCCAAACGAAGACCTTCCCGGTGTTGACATCATCATTCCCGACTTCACCTTTATTGATAATTATCTCGAAGAAATTTCCGCGATTATCCTGACCCACGGTCACGAAGACCATATCGGCGCGGTTCCGTTTTTACTTAAAGAAATTGATGTGCCGGTTTATGGCACACACTTTACCCTGGCTTTGCTTGAAAACAAACTGGTGGAACACGGGTTGATTAATGACACCACGGTTCATGCAGTCGAACCCCGCGAAAAAATTTCGATTGGCAATTTTGAAATCGAATGGATTCACGTATCCCACAGCCTGACGTCTTGCACAGCGGTTGCCATTACTACACCGGTAGGCGTAATTATTCATTCAGGTGATTTCAAAGTTGATGATACCCCGGTCGTCGGTGAAACCATCGATTTGAAAAGGCTCACCACCTATGGCGATAACGGTGTGCTGGCGCTGTTTGCCGATTCAACCAATGCCGAACGCCCCGGAAGAACGCAATCGGAACGAGCGGTGATTCCGGCTCTGGAAAATATTTTTGCGGAAACCGATAAACGAATCATTGTCAGTTGTTTCACTACATCGGTTCATCGCATTCAAATTATTCTCGATTTAGCGCAGGAATCCGGACGCCAGGTTTGTTTGCTGGGGCGAAGCATGTTGCGGAACGTAGATACTGCCGACAGCTACAGGCAATTGGATGTTCCCGATGGCATTTTCATTTCACCTGCCGAAGCGCGACAAATGGATGACGATCAGGTTGTGTTATTAACCGCCGGTTGTCAGGCTGATCCGATGTCGGCAATGATGCGCATGGCAACCGACCAACATAAAAACATCGCGGTCAAACCGGATGATATGGTGATTTTGTCTTCGCGAATTATTCCCGGAAACGAAGCGGCGATTTCGCGGTTGATTTCACATTGTTATAAACGCGGGGCAAAGGTCATTGATAGTTCGCAAGCCCGCGTACATTGTTCAGGACATGGCAGTCAGGAAGACTTGCAGATTTTGATTGCAGCCGTCCGCCCGAAATTTTTAATTCCGATTCATGGCGAATATCGTCAACTTTATCGCCATAAAGAATGGGCTGAAACACTGGGAATCGTTGAACCGCGCAATATCATTATCATCGAAAACGGAGATGTGTTGGCGCTTGACGAAACCAGCGCCAAGGTTGTCGCGCAAGAACCTGTCGGTCGGACGCTGA
Organism: Acidobacteriota bacterium; assembly: GCA_040754075.1. Taxonomy (NCBI): domain Bacteria; kingdom Pseudomonadati; phylum Acidobacteriota; species Acidobacteriota bacterium. The sequence continues at coordinate 51,388 of JBFMDH010000013.1, read as the reverse complement.
TTGATGAATCATACGGCGAAGTGGATGATTTGGTGGTACGCGACCGCAGGCATCTTTCTTATGACGGCATTGTCGTGCCGGTTGTCGCGATTAACCCCTCGACCAGCGAAATGGAATCTGAACCCGAAATCGTTACGCGGGGGTTCATTGATGCCGCTGAAGAGGAAAGCTTATTAGAGGAATTGAAAGATTTGATTGTTGAGACCGTAACGGCGGCAAGTCACGAAGAACGCATAGACCCGGCGATTATCAAAGAAAAAACCCGCATTGCCTTGAAACGATTTATCCAAAAGAAGACCGGGCGGCGACCCATGATTCTTCCGGTAGTGGTTGAAGTATAAAAATACTCGCACCTATTGCGTTTGAATTTTGATGGGTGGGGTTAAGTTGCAGGCATCCCGTCCAATTTTTCCTGTTGCGCCCAATATCTTTGAAACATTGAAAGCCGTTGCTTTTTTATTCCTGCCTTTTCAATTTGATTTATCCAATCATTAAGATTATCAAAATGCTGTTGCCAGGTTTTGGCGCATATTTCCGGCGTAAACGCTTGAGCGGGTAATGTCGTGAAACTGGCTTCCAGAGCCAATCTTGCGTCATCGAAGACCGGTTTTAAATTTTCGTAATCTCGTAAAACCAGACGGTGCAACCGTTCGTGTCGCCAGAAGAGGCTATCGGTGTCATAAGAAATTTGCGGCGGTTTACCGGTTTGAATGATTCCTTGTCTGAGTCGCATTGGTTTAAAAACCGATAGACAGGGAGATGATGTTCCGGTGAGCCAATGTAGGTTTTGAGAAGGGTTCAGACAACTGACGATTGAACTCGTGGTTTGTCCGGCGCGGCGAGTCGGTTGTATCGAAGCGTGAGCGCAAGGCATACGCATTCGCCAGCCATTTTGCGGCGCGCGACCATTATGATTGCGAAGGGTTGCGAAAAAATCTTCGCGCCTCAGCAATCCATTAACTGATGACAGGTTGCGAAAAGTACAACTGCTTCGTTCGACCCCGCCGGATAGTTTTCGATATATCGGGTCGCCGAAACATTTGGCAAAATCGAAATCGGCTGTCGATTTACACCAGCCTTTCTGTTTTGCATAAGAAAACGCGCCATCGGCAATTAAATCAAATGCTTTGCCGATAGACAGGCAATTGGAAATCGTGCGAATTCCTTTGACTTTTTCGGCTGCCCAAAATTTCCCGGCGGTTTCCAGCACCCAAGCCTCTTGCGGGTCGGCAATGATGAATGAATTGTGATAGCGAAAATTTTTATTGCGAAAGCCACATGCCCCACCTTGATTGTAACGTTGAATGAAGTCTGTAATCAGTTCCAATGCCTCGCGCGCCGTAACGGTTCGCTCAATTGCCAGCCGCAACAAATCCATTCCGGTTAAACCGATTTTTTCCGTAGGGATTTTCGTCCACACCGCTTCATTGCCGATGGTGACGCCGTATTCATTAGCGCCAAATTCTGCGCCCCACATCCACACCGGACGAGAGATTAAAACTTCGTTGGTTTTTTCAGCCGCGGGAATTTCAATATAAGTGCATTGCAGTTTTCGCGTTGACGCATGATTGGTTTGCGGATGATGTTCAATGGCTTGGGCTTCGCCGGGTTCGCGGTCACTGTTTTTGGCAAACCATACCGAATGATCGTTCGTGTGGTTTTGCAGAGCTACTAAGGTGTCGCACATAGATTAACCGTATAGAGAATTATTGACAGATTGAAATAACCAGAAGATGAACCACAACCAGAAAGCAATCGCGCTTACCAAAAGACCAATGAGCATAAACATCCAGAGCCAATCCGTCCAGTTGGCGCGCGCATCAGGTTTGGCGAAGCGTTCAAGCAGTTTTAAGTTTTTACTATTGGCTTTGAACCCAAAGTCGAAAAGATCGCCAAAAATCGAAATACTGCCAACCAGATAATCCAATGCGACGTTGAACATCATTCGCCCGATGACGATTTTAGGCAACCCGAATTGAATCGAACGAAGCACAATATAAATCGACATCAATGTCGTCACTGTGTCGCCTGCCATTGGGAAGAAAAATCCGATGATTGGGTCTAAGCCGAATCGAATATTGGTTCCCGGTATGCGAAAAAATTGATCGAGGTAAAAAGTGATTTTGTCTAGCCCAATACTTTTTATTCTTTCCTGAATTGAAAGGTTTGAAGAAAGATTAAGTTGTTCATAAGAGTTTTCACGAGTTGCGTATAAATAGTCGTTCCGGTTTTCTCGATTAATCATTACTGCTCCACCTTGAAACTGAAATTACCAAACCGGCTTTTTGATGATTGATGGATTTCATTTGATCGCTTGACCGCAAATTAATTTATAAAGGTGAGAATCGCGAGGGTGACCAGCACCAAAACCCCAACGCCAATGACGCCATATTTGTAGTAGTGTTTGGGAAAGGTTTGCACGCGATCACCGACATATTTAATCGAGCCGCATTCGGCAACGAAACGAACCGAGCGACTGATGGCGAGCAACATAATAAAGAGAATTGGATTTAATCCCGAAAACCCTGCGGCAATACAGGCGATACGCATAAATCCGGTAGTCATCCCGGCTACCAAAATAAAAGTGATACCGAAATGTCCATCAAACTTATCGGTTAGGCTCATCCATTTTTCAGAAGCGCCATACAAATGAATCAGCTTTTCGCCGATGGATTGAAAAAATAGACTGCCAATTAAATAGAGAATGATGGAACCGATGATTGAGCCGACGCTGGCACTCAATGCAAAGCGAAACCATTTGCGGGGAGCCGCGGTCACCAGGGCGACCAGAATGAGCGCAACGGGAATTGGAAACAGGGTGATGCCGGCAAGTTCAAGGAAGAAAACAAACCCCTCGGCACGCGGGTGTGCCGCAATTTGTTGGGCTTTTGGTTTGAGGGTCTCCGCCCACCAGCGTGAACGCCAGTACCTTGTAATTGCCATTCTTTTGAACTCTAACATAATTTTTACTTTCGACAAGATGTGATAAAGTTCAATAGAAAACTCCGAACCCAATAAATGAATCTAGGAGAAAAATAATGACAGAAGAGAACACCTTGAACGAAGGAAGGTTGGTTTCAGGATTTTCGGATGGTGGCGACGAGCAGCAAATTGAATTAAGCCTCAGACCGAAATGGCTGCGAGAATATATCGGTCAGAAAAAAGCCAAAGAAAATTTAGGGATTTTTATTCAAGCCGCGCGCAAACGCGCTCAGGCACTCGACCACGTTTTGCTTTATGGAGCACCGGGAATCGGAAAAACCACGCTTGCCAATATCGTTGCCAATGAGATGGGCAGCGACATTAAAAGCACCTCCGGGCCGGTTATCGAAAAAGCCGGTGATCTGGCGGCGATTTTAACCAATCTAGCGGATAACGATGTCCTGTTTATTGATGAGATTCACCGGCTCAATCCGGCGATTGAAGAGATACTTTATCCGGCGATGGAAGATTACCAACTCGACATCATTATTGGACAAGGTCCGTCTGCCCGCTCAATTAAAATTGATTTGCCTAAATTTACCCTGGTTGGGGCGACCACGCGAGCAGGATTATTGACCGCACCACTGCGCGCCAGGTTCGGGATTCCGCTGCATCTGAATTTTTATTCAGACGAAGATATTGTTGAGATTGTCACCCGTTCGGCTGAGGTGTTGGAGGTTCACATTGAATCGGAAGGTGCCGTTGAGATTGCCAAACGGTCAAGAGGTACACCGCGAATTGCCAATCGATTATTACGCCGAGTCCGTGATATTGCTGAAGTAAAATTTGAGGGAATTATTACGGCGCAGGTTGCGGCGCTTGCATTGGATCAGATGGAAGTCGATATTTATGGACTCGATGAGGTCGATTGTAAATTGCTTAGAACCATCATAGAAAAATTCAATGGCGGGCCTGTGGGGTTAGGAACGTTATCTGCGGCAATCAACGAAGAGAAGGATGCAATTGAGGAAATCTATGAACCGTATTTGATTCAGAAAGGTTTTCTTGATCGAACGCCGCGCGGACGGGTGGCGACAAAGGCGGTTTATGAGCACTTCGGATTTCCGTATAAATCGCAATCGGAATCCCCAAACCAACGAAATCTTTTTTAAATAAAATCCTCTGTCGCATTTTTTTTACGACAGAGGATTTTTCTCTGCAACTTTTTGCATTCTGTCTACACTTACACGGCGTAATTAAGTGATAGAAAACGATAGATTTTAATTGATAAAAAAGGAACTTTGGTTGAAATAGGTCGTTTTTTGAGGTATCAATCTTTAACAGCCGATTTCTGGGTCAATAAAGGAGAACAACATGAAGTATTTATTAAAAAAGAAGACCCCTGTCTTGATGATATTGATGTTAAGCTGTGTGGCATTGCCCATCTCTTTAAGGCTAGCCGGGTATAATCTGGGTGTGGGAACCGTGGTTTCATCCTGGATGCGGATTACCGGAACCATCGGATGTTTTTACAATCCCGCCTTGATGTCAAATTTAAGTCTTATTGGCGAGCAGTTATTCTCCCCGGCAATCGACCGGCAGATGAATGAAAACAACTGTCGTCCGCAAATTGCCTGCAATGCCACCCAGAAAAAAGTTGTGCCCTTTGATGAAATTGCTGACCCAGCGATGCCGAAACCCAGACCAAAGGATAATGAAAAAGAGAAGGGCAATCAGATAGCTGACCCGGTTGAAAAACCCAAACCGCAGGAAAATACTGATGAAGCCGCCGCCGTGCCGACCACTCGCACGGTTAAGGTTCCTGCAAGCCCTTTACCTAGAAGAAGCGTTCATAGAAGAATGGCTGAAACCGTAACGATTGCCAAAGCGCCGCAAGTGCCAACGCCAGTCTTAACTCTGCCCATCGAAGTTAAAGCAACTGAGGTGATGGCAAAACCCGATTACCAGTTTGTTTATGTGATGAGTCCGATTATCAAGCGCGAATTGCAGAAAGCCTTTAAACAACTGGAAAACTGTAATTTTGAAGCAATTAAAAATGCCCGGGTGACAAATGAAATCAAGAAATTAAAAACCGCGAAAGTGGTTTATCGGGTGAATGGACAGAGTGATACCGAAAAGGATGAAATGCAATTTGAAACCGCTTTCCAGTCAGACGAGTTTTAATCAATTCCCATCAACGTTTGAGAACTACAACAATTGAGGTGCGGTTTTTGACCGCACCATTTTTATTTTTACTTACAACTTTTTCCACTTTTACGGTTTCAAATTGACGCAAATGTAACGGCTTCATAGAATGAAGCCGCCAACAATTTTAACCTGGATGAGGGAGATTTAGATGACCGAACGCCGAAAAATGAAAAAACGGATGAAAGAATTGCTACTTTTTATTCCTAATTTATTAAAACTGTTATTGAAGTTATTGAGAGACCCCAGGGTCTCTTCCGCAGATAAAGCCATCGTTGCGGGAACCATTGTTTATGTCATAGCGCCGATTGATGTCATTCCCGATTTTATTCCCTTTATCGGATTGGTCGATGATTCTTATCTGATTGGAATAGCCGTATTACGATTATTGAATCGCGCTGACCGCAATATTATTATGGAACATTGGCGTGGCACACACGATGTCAAAGAACTGGTTTCCAATCTTTCGCGAGTCGCCTCTTTCTTTTTGCCCGAAAGAATAAAAAATGTGTTACATGGACGAATTGAACCACGCGCCAAAGCGAATTTAACCGTCGTCTCCGATGCCAAAGTTGTTAATGAATAGAGGCGGTTTTAAGTTTTTGAGGCGAAGGGTTATTTCAATAACCTTCGCCTTTTTATGTTAGTGGGTAAGCAGAGACAAACCATCGAATGTCGGTTTTAAAATCGGATAGAGATTTTTGTATAACCCATACAGTTCACGGTACACCGTTTCATTTTTACGATTGGGTTCGGTTTTCCCAATGATTTTAATGGTTTCACTACAGGCGATTTGAATATCAGCCCAGAAACCTGAACCGACACCCGCCAGTAACGCCGCGCCATAGGCTGCGCCCTCCGTGGTATTGACCTTGACGAGTTCAACGCCAAATAGGTCCGCAAGTATCTGCTGCCAAAGTTGACTTTTTGCGCCACCGCCCGAAACGCGAACCTGTTCGATGGATTCCAATCCGGCATTTTTAATCAATGAAAAACTATCCAGCAACCCGAAACCTACGCCTTCCATCACGGCTCGCGTTAAGTGAGCGCGGTGATGGCGAATCGTGAGTCCAATCCATGCGCCTCTGGCGAAGGGGTCTGGGTGCGGCGTTCGTTCGCCGGTTAAATAAGGCAGGAAAATTAAGCCGTCACTTCCCGCAGGAATCTCGGATGCTCTTTCAGTCAATTCGGAAAATGAAACTTCAGATGCCAAGGTATCTTTAAACCATTGGAAACTGCCGGCGGCGCTGAGCATCACCCCCATAAAATGCCAGCGGTTGGGCAAGGCATGGCAAAACGCATGGAGGCGACCCTCGGGTTCAATAAATGGCGCATCGGTCGAAGCAAACACCACTCCAGAGGTTCCCAATGTCAAGGCAACGATGCCACTTTGTACGGCTCCCACGCCAACAGCCTGGGCGGCTTGATCGCCGCCTCCGGCTACAACCGGAGTCCCGGCATTCAATCCGGTTGCGATTGCGCCATCGACTGAAACCTCGCCGGTGATTTCGTGACCTTCAAAGGTTGGAGGCAACCATTCACTTGGAATATTCAAGGTTTTTAAAACCGCTTCTGACCAGTTGCGATTTTTTAAATCAAACAGGATGGTGCCTGAACCGTCGGCTTTATCCATCGCGAATTTCCCGGTCAATCGGTAACGAACATAATCTTTGGGTAACAGGATTTGTTTCACTCGCCGATAAATTTCCGGTTCATGGTTTTGCACCCATAAAATTTTGGGAGCGGTAAAACCGGTCAACGCCTCGTTGCCGGTGGTTTGGATTAAAGTTTCCCGTCCGAGTCTTTGGCGAATTTCCTCACATTCATCGCTGCATCGTTGATCGTTCCATAAAATAGCCGGTCTTAACACTTCACCTTTTTCATCCAGCAACACCAATCCATGCATCTGCCCGGTTAAACCGATTGAAACAATCTGTTCTCCTAAAATATTTTTCTGTGCCAGGCAGGTCTTTATGCTTTCGGAAATGGCGTTCCACCAATCTTCGGGATTTTGTTCCGACCACAGCGGTCGAAGATTGGCTAGGGTTAATGAAGTGGTTGATTCGCTGATGACGTTTCCGGTTTCATCAATGATTAAGGCTTTGGCACCGGTTGTCGAAATATCTAAACCTAAAAAGAGCTTCATGAGTTTTCCTTATCATTTGTCGGAAGGGAATTTGTAAAAAAAAAGAGAGCTGATTTCAAGCTCCCTTTTTATTGGTAAGTTTTTTTGTGTATTTATCTTCGGCGACTGTAGAGGCTGAAAGCTCTTGACCCATAAATTTCCTGGTCGTAGTTTTCGGCTTCCAGAACGTTATCCCGCACTCTGAAAACGACGGTGGTTTCTCGAACATCAACGCGGTTGCCAATATTAGTGTTTGAAGCAGCGGTGCTGGTTAATCGCACCACAATGGAATTATTAATGAATGACCATCTGCCATATTGGCTAACCGGTTGCCGGGTTCTTTCGATGGATTTTAATAAGTTACCCAACTCGCGAGTCGCCCGGAATCCGAATTGCGGTTGTCCGCCGCCGAGCCATTCGGTTGTAAACGTAGCCGAACCGTTTGGCGAAAGTTCCAGCACCCGTTCGATGTCACCGGTGGTTTCGGGTACACGTAAATTGGTGGAATATCTCCCGACAAGATATTGCGGAGTCGCGCCCTGTCCGTATGGGTCGGGCGTTACGGCGTAAGCGACGCGGGTTAAAAAGAATTCGCGGGTTCCATATTGATTTTCATCAAATCGAATCGCCTGAAACCCGTCGCTACGAATCGTAAAGACAATCGAACCGGAATCCCTGGAGTTGTTCAAACGATCAAAATTAATCGTCAATTCATTACCCGAACGTCGCCAGGTTCCTGAATGAACCACTTCATTAGCGCCTTCTTCGAGTTCAACGATGATGCGACCCAATTCATCGACATCGCGATTGCTAAAGCGCGGACGCCCTGCGCCTCTCCATCTCGTCGTCAAGGTTGCTTGTCCGGCAGCCTGTAAATCCAGGGTTCGTTCGATGGTTGCCCTGCCATCATAACTTTGAATCGTTACTGAATATTTTCCAATGAGAAGGTCTCCGGCAGGCGGATAGTTATCAGGCTGCGTTCCGTCATCTTCATCGGTGGTTTCCGAGCGTTTAAAATTAAACCCCTCGGTTCCGTAGGTCTGTTTGTCCCAGTAAATCGTCGTTAAATCCTGACCGGCAAGTTCAAATTGCATGCGGGTCGCTTCGCGTCCGCCATCAAGCGTAGTTAAATTGATTTCGAGCCGCCTGCCAACGATGCTCCACGTGCCGGTATGCAGAATGGTTTTTCGGTTGCGTATCTCTTGTAATAAATCACCAAAACGACGTATAGAGTTGCGATTTACCTGCGGCTCGCTCCCTTTATAACGGGATACCAGTTCCACCGATTTATCCTCTTTGATTCGTAAAATCCGAACCATCGTATAATCCTCGCGACCTTCTCTCACCTGAACGACACTCCGATAAATACCGATGAAATTGGCACCCTGACTGCCACCGGTTCCGCTTCTCGATTCAAAGGTCAGGGAATAGGTTGGACGAATCCCCGACCCGGTAAAATCGAATCGCTCCAATTCACCATTCGCTCGAAATCGCAAAGTGCCTCTGGCGGGTTCGGCGCGACCAAATGCCTCTTCGATATTCAAGTCGATAGTTGAGGTTCGATTTCGGCTCCAGCGACCATAAAAAGTATAGGTTTTTTCACCGAATATCTGGATTTCGGCTTCACCGTTTCTCAATAAATTCAGGCGCGCGCGATTGAAAAATTCATCGCGTTGCCCGGAAATTTTCAGCGTGCCTCTTCCATAACTTGTGCTGTTCCATTCCTGTCCTCGCAGTTGCGCCTGAGTTTGCATAAAAAAACAAAGTAAAAGGATTGTTACAAAAACGAACCTGGTCTGAATCATGATGATTTCCTCCTAGTAGCTAATGGCAGATGGTGAGGGGATGACATCAACGTTTAATTTTTAACGACCCGAAAAATTCTACGCTCAATTAATCACAAAGACGACGGCAATTTGAAAATTGGAATCACGCTGTCTCTGCGATCAAATATTTTTCCTTGCCGGAACAATGGCATTGGCTAACAGCAAGCCGATGACGATTGACATGGCTACCATCACCATTGAGAATGCCGCTGCCACGCCACTTAAAATATTTTTTTCGAGAAAGTTTGAAACACTGACAAAACCGATACTCCCGGGCACTAATAACAGCAGCGCGGGAGAAAGCACGATTGCCGCTGGGAAATTTTTAAATCGGGCAATCAGATTGCTGACAGCACAAGCAAAAAATGCCCCGATAAAACCGCTGTATTCCCAGGCGAAATACGATGCGCCCAATCGCGCTCCGCCGAAACTGATGATACATCCAATCATAATCCAGCCGAAATCTTTTGGGCGCGCCTGAAACCGCACCGAAAGCGCAAAAGGAGCAATCAATAAAGCAAGCCATTCCGTCCAATTTGGAAGCCCGGCAGGATCAATTTCGGGAAGCGGCATGGCGAATAATTTATTGACCTGTGTGCCCACTGCAAAACCGAAAGCGACCTCTAAAAATAGCAATCCTGCCCAGGCGACGCGCACCGTTCCGGCTACCAGATTTCGGGTTGCGAGTTCCTTCATCGCCAGCGTCATGGTCATTCCCGGAACCGCAGCGATCAATCCTGAAAGCGTCACTTCATAAACCGAAATCACCATTATTTTCTGGGCGATGATAATTGCCAGCGCCGATGAAATTGCTGCGGCAATCGGCTCAAACAGAAATGAAGTCTGGTGACGTTTGCCTACAAAAAAGCCGGTAAGCCCAATCAAGGTTCCGATAAATCCCGAAATTAAAATTTCACGCCAGCCGCCATCCAAAAAACGGCAAACCATCGCCGAAGCAATACTGTAGGATAAAATCGTTAAAACCGTGCCGTACCGTGAAGGCGCATTGACAATTTCATCAATCCGTTTAACTCCTTCGGTGATATGAATCCGGTCATTGATGACCTGTTGACTGAGTTCATCGAGTAAAGCGAGTTTTTCAAGATGGACTTCACCCGGGTCAACCCGAATGATGTGGGTTTGCTGGTGTTCAGTTACGCCGATGGAAATAAACAGCCCGGTTGGCGAGGCAAAAATATCGCCTTCAAGATTCAGCCGCGCCATCAATTTTCTCAGAGCGGATTCGAGGCGTTCAGATGAGGTTCCATAATTATGTAAAGCCGAACCGAGTTTGATGACAAACTCCGCAGCCTGCTCTTGAAAGCGCGTGTTTTCATTTTGGGTTATTTGCATTGAGTGCATTCAACAATTTCTCGTGGATGCCACCAAACGAGCCATTGGACATGACGACCACAACGTCACCGTCAAGAAGTTGTGAAACCAATTTCGCAACAATGTCATCCACCGATTCGATGAAATCGGCTTGTTTATTTTGCGCCCGCAATTCGTTAATCATCTCAGCGGGTGAAATGGCAGTATTTTTATCATAACGTTCGGGGTGAAAAAGTCCCGATATAACAATCTTATCGGCTGTTGATAAACCGGCGGTAAAATCATTTTGAAATTCTTTGCGTTGGGCGGTGTAAGAGCGCGGTTCAAAAACCGCAATGATGCGATGGCCGGCGTATTTCTGCCTGGCGGCTTGAAGGGTTTCGCGAACCGCCGTCGGGTGGTGCGCGAAATCGTCAATTACGGTTACGCCTCTGGCGATTCCACGTACCTGCATTCGCCGTTTGACGCTTTTAAATTCCGCCATTGATTCCTTAATTAATTTTCTATCAAATCCCAGCACCTCACACATGGCAATGACTGCCAGGCAATTTCTGATATTAAATAGACCGACAAGCGGCGTGGCGTATTGCTCGAAAAGCGACCCCTTATAACTGACCTTAAATCGGGTCATCTCGCCTGTGAAATCAAAGTCCTGAGCGCGCCATTCGCTGTCCTCGCAGGTGCCATAGGTGTGAAGTGAACAATGGACGAATTTTTTTAATTCGCGAACCACGGGCGAATCCCATCCGGCGAAAAGATTGCCATTTTGCGGAATTAAATTTACCAATCGACTGAATGCAAATTTGATGGCTTCAAGGTCTCTGTAAATATCCGCATGGTCGTATTCAACATTGTTGAGGATGACCGTATCGGGCAGGTAATGCATGAATTTCGGACCTTTATCGAAATAAGCAGTGTCGTATTCATCACCTTCGATAACAAAATATTTCCCTTCGGTTACGCGAAACGATGCATTGAAGTTTTCGGCAACCCCACCAATCAAAAACGATGGGTTGACCCCGGCTTTTTCCAATGCCCAGGCAGCGATAGAAGTTGTGGTGGTTTTGCCGTGGGTTCCGGCAACCACAATTGAATGCTTTCCCCGAATGAAATTTTCTTTTACGACCGATGCCATCGAGGTGTAATACATTTTTTCATTCAACACATATTCCAACTCAGGGTTGCCGCGACTGATGGCGTTTCCGACCACCACGACATCGGGTTTAGCGAAAACATTTTCCGGTCGATAGCCTTTATTGATTGAAATGCCCAGGCGTTCGAGTTCGATTGACATTGGCGGATAAACATTTTCGTCAGAGCCGGTCACCCGGTGCCCCTGTCCTTTCAACATTCCGGCAAGTGAAGCCATTGCAGTTCCACATATGCCAATTAAATGATAGTGCTTCTTATCCAAATAAAATCTCCTCAGTTATGAATAAATCATTAAAAAATCAACGTGGTGATGCCGTTGCGTCTGACTGAATAGTCGAATTTTATAAAAATTTTGAGTCTTGCAGTATAGCTTTGCGGGATTTGCTTTGGAAAGTCTTGAACAGGTTAAGATAGGTTTCTAACCTCGTTCAATAAATGAAGCAAAGGCTTGCACCGATGGCGGGTATCCCGGAACTGAGCGCAAATAACGCCCATTCCCATCAATGATTACCGTAGTGGGATAGCCTTCGACATTATTTTTTCGTGCAAAAGTTGAACCCTGACCCGAATCCTCCGCATTCAATTTTAGAAAAACATAACGACTGCTGAGAGAAATAATCTGTGGATGGGTGTAAATGTCTTTATCCATGCGCTTGCACCAACCGCACCAGTCCGTATAGACATCGACAACCACCTGGGTGTTATTGGCTTTTGCCAGGGCGAGAGCTTTATCGAGGTTAGTCTGCCACGGGATAGCTGTGTTACCCGTTGCAATTTTAGGGTTGGTCGGTGAATTTACGGTATTTAAAGAATCGTCATTGGAAATTTTAATTGCGCGATGTTTCGCTTTATCCTGCTCTTGAAGGAGAAAAACCATCCCGACGGCAACCACCGTGAAGGCGCAAAGTGTAATGAGAATTCTTCCAATCATATGCCTCCTTCAAAACCCAAACGGTTTTCATTCAATCCATTATTCTTTGAAAAAATAAAGGCTTCAATAGTTTTTTAAGTTAATAGCGGATTTATGATAAGGATAGATTAAAGGCGTCTTGCGCAGTATGATTGGGTATGAAAAAATTCAAGGTCAACAAATTCTCCTTATACCACAAGGTTATTTTTAAGCGGAGTTGTTCAGGTTGAATAAAAAAATTGCCATTATCTTCGTTAGTGTATTTATTGCATTAAATTTTATCCCAGTAACCGGTTTTAAAAGCTCGCTGGCGCAAACCAGTCCGGTTATTTCCAATAATATACTCGTCAGTCCATCAGCAAATGCCGACCCGCATGATGAAACCAGCATCGTGGTCAGCCCGTTGAATGAACAAATTCTGGTTGGCGCATCGAAAGTTATCGTGGGCGGGTCGAGCGGTTCCGGCTCAACTCAGGTTAAATATTACTTTTCAAGCGATGGCGGACAAACCTGGGGCAGTAATTTATTAAATCTGGAAACCCCGCAGAAAACCTGGGAAAAAGCTTCTGACCCGGTTTTGGCGGTTGATACGAATGGGACATTTCATTTGTGCGTCTTGTTGTTTGACATCACAAGTTTTGATAGCGGCATTTATATTTACACTTCAACGGATAACGGACGGAATTTCACCAACCCCATCCCGGTTACTTTTGATGTTGGAAGCGGCACTACCCCAAAACAGGCAGATAAATGCTGGATAACGATTGATACTTCGGCAACCAGCAATTTTAAAAACACGATTTATGTGGCTTGGACGTTGACCGACCGCGATGCCCAGGGTTTTCCGAGAGCCTCTATAAAATCGGCTTACCGTCGCCCAGATGCACTGACCTTTTCAACCGAAAAAACCATTAGCCATTTTGGCGATATGCGCGGCGTCTCTTTGGCAACCGGACCCAACGGCGAGTTTTATGCCGTTTGGGAAGGTATCGGCAGCCCCAAGGTCTTACTGTTCAATGCTTCAACCGATGGCGGAGAAACCTTTTTACCACCGGTTGCGGCACCCTCAACCGACCTGAACATCCATAATTTTACCGGTTCGTTGGATAGCCCAAATCCTGCGATAAATGTTATCGGGGTTTCGCGAATCAACAGCTTTCCGTCAATCGATGTTGATCGAAGCAATGGCGCAAATCGGGGAATGATTTATATCTCTTGGGCTGAGACCACGAATCGCAGTGATGCGGATATTTTTTTGATTCGCCTGACGCCCCCCAATGGTTTTCGCCCGGACATCAGTTTACCCGTTAAAATTAACGACGATGCGACAAATGCCGACCAATTTTTTCCAAGTTTAAAAGTAGATCAATCGAACGGGGATATTTACGTCGCCTTTTATGATCGACGCGATGCCCAACCTTCAATGAATGCTTATCTGGCGCGTTCGACCAATGGCGGCGCTACATTTGAACCCAATATTCGCATCAGCTCGGAAAACTCAAATCCTCGTGTCCAAGCTACTGTCTTAGGCGGATTTGGCAATGAGATTGGCATAGGTGATTATCTGGCAATTTCCGCTCAGAATAAAAAGGCACATCTGTTGTGGACTGACACCCGCAATCAAAAACAGGAAATTTTCTACAGTAATGTGAACTATGCGTCACCCGGCGGAGGCGGCGGTGGTGGAGGAGAAGGTTTGCCGGGAGATATTTGTGCTGTACCAAGAGTCATAAATATTCTTCCCTTTAAAGAAAATCTGGATATTCGCCCGGCAACTTCTGCTATTGATGACCCGGTATCGTGTTCAGGTAGCGCTAATAATCAAACGGTCTGGTATAGCTTGACGCCAGCGGTTAATACGACTTACGGCATTGATACGATTGGCAGCGATTTTGATACGGTTGTAAGCGTTTATACAGGAAATTGTGGAGCATTAAATCAAATTGCTTGCAGCGATGATTTTGGCAACTTGATCACCGAATCGAATCGTTCCGTTCTGGTGTTTTCGGCAAATGCCGGAACCACCTATTTAATTGAAGTGGCAGCAAAGGGCACCGGCGGAAATTTACAAATTCGCCTGGGCTTTCCGACAATCATCAGTGCTCAATATACCGTAGCTCCCAATGGTGCCGAATCGGTCAAAGTAACCGGCGCTGGGTTTATCGAAAACAATTCTTTAATGATTGTGACCAAAAACGGTGAAGATATTCCCATGACCACTCATATCGTAGATGGCGCGCGACAGGGCGATAACACCTTCGCGCAAATTTTCGGTACACGTAAAAAGATTCATAAAGTAATCAAGCCAAATAAAACCGTCGTCTTGCGCATTGAAAGTCCGGTTGGCGGCAATCGTGTCACCCAATCGATTAAATTCGTTCGTTAAAAACACCAATGAAAGCTTTAAATTTTGACGGGAAATTACGGCTTATCAAAGATGCGCCGATCAGCAGATACCCTGATGAAGCGTTGGTGAAGGTGATCTGTGCGGGGATTTGTAATACCGATTTGGAAATTGTGAAAGGATACGCGGGGTTTCAAGGCATCTTGGGACATGAATTCGTCGGCTGCGTGGTTGAATCGCCGGAAACGGAGTTCGTAGGTAAACGAGTCGTTGGAGAAATCAATGCCGGTTGCGGCAAATGTGAACTTTGCCTGGCACATGACAGCAGGCATTGTGCTGACCGAACGGTTTTAGGGATTAAAAATAGAAACGGAGCATTTGCCGAATACCTTTCGCTGCCGGTTCAAAACCTCTTGATGGTTCCCGAATCAATTAGCAACGAAGAAGCGGTCTTCGTTGAACCTTTTGCCGCGGCTTGCCAGATTACTGAACAGGTTGAAATCAATCCCGAAACCAAGGTAGCTATCATCGGCGATGGGAAACTCGCCCAGTTAATTGCGCGCGCCCTTTTTTTTACGGGTTGTGAGTTGACCGTAATTGGAAAGCACCTGAATAAACTATCGCTTCTTAAAAACTACGCGACACAATATTTCATTTACGAGGAAAGCAAAGATAACGTTGGCGAATTATTGAAAGTCAACTTAGGAGAATCCTTTGACGTGGTCGTGGAAGCCACCGGTTCAGCAACAGGTTTGCCTTTTGCCATACAAATCGTGAAGCCTAAAGGAACGATTGTTTTAAAATCAACGCATCATCAAAAGACCACCATTGATATGTCTGCTGTCGTGGTGAATGAAATCAAAATAATCGGCTCGCGATGCGGGCGGTTTCAGAAAGCCATTGAAGTGATGACGGATTTTAGGGTTGATTTCAAGTCGTTAATTTCAAAAAAATTTCCTATGGATGCAGGAATTGAGGCATTTCAGGCGGCGTCTCAAGCCGATGTGATGAAGGTGATTATCGAGATGTAGTTAAGCAAACAAACGTATAGCTTACACGATGAACCTTGAATCCGGCTCTGTGAGCCAGTTTCAGGGTTTTTTATTTTTACTTCCGGTTGACTTTCAAATTATAGTTGTTATAAACTCGCCGCCCAATGCGCAATATATCGTGTTAAGAATTCATCCAACATACAACATTTAGGAGAATGTATGAATCAAGGGGATTTAATTGAAAAGGTAGCGATGGCGGCTTCGATAACCAAAGCTGAAGCGGAAAGAGCCATTAACGCATTCAAAGGCGCTATAACCGATAGCTTGCGAAAAGGTCAAAAAATAACCTTAGTTGGATTTGGCACCTTTGCCGTCTCGCAACGAAAAGCCCGCAGGGCACATAATCCATTTACCAATAAACTCATCAAGGTTCCGGCAAGTAAAACCGTGAGGTTTTCGGTCGGTAAAAAATTGAAGGAGGCGATAAACAAACGCCGTAGTCGTTAATCTGGGGCACTGTTTAGACCTTCTTTACATTGTCGTTTAGCCTGCCCGCATAAAATTGGTATCGTGTATCTGAACCATCTATGTCTGCCTATCTAATAGACTCCAGTGCACTAAAACGTGTAGTCAAATAACCATTAGGTTGCAAAAAAAGTGTTCTCGGATATACGAATTTAACCTAAGTACAGTTATTCGATGATTTAATAAAGTTGAAGGGGTATGGAATGCGGTTTGCCAAAAAGGGAGAGGCTGCTTTTGAATGCTACCCGAATTCGGTATTCAATTAAGGAATGAGTTTACAACCGGGAAGGGAATGATATGCTTATAAGGTTTCACCGGACTGGTTGAGTTGGCAGAGGTAGTTATGAAAAAATTATTCATCACATTTTTAATCGCCATCTTTATTTCAACCACTGGCATGATTACTCCGGAAATCAAGGCAGCCCAGGGTGGGGTTGGCATTTTCACTGAACAGAAAAAAGATGATAAGAAGAAAGACCCGCCGGGACCGCCGCCCGTCAAACCGAAAGGGCCAAAAAGTGAACCGGAACCCAGACCCAAAGATAAAAAGCCGGGAAATTAATCCCCGGCTTATTTTTTTGATTTGGTCTTAGCTTTGGATTCTTCATCATTTGCAGCATTGAAACTCTCAAGGGCTTCATTATCGTCCGAAAATATTTCAAACACCCCATCTAATTTGGAAATCGCAAGAATATTTCTTACGGATTGTGAAGGGGATAGTAGTTTAACATGGCCTTTTTGCTTTAATACTGCCCGATAACATTTGATTAAACTGCCGATACCTGTACTGCTGATATAAGTTACTGCTCTGAGATCGACTAGAAAATTATTTTCACCTTCTTCAATATATTTTTGAATGTGATCACTCAATAAATCATGTCCATCACCCGGGTCCAGCCTTCCGGTAATTTTCACAATCCGTACGTCACCTTCTACTCGGCTTATTATCTTTGTCGGTTTTCTCATCATAGCTTGTTTCTCTTTTATAAAGTGAAATAGGAGATTAGGGTTATCCCCATCTTTCACCCGTTTCTTTTGCCTGTCATTTTCAGATTATTTTAGATTTCGCCCATATGAATGGATTGAAAACAAAAATGGTAAATCATATTACCTCACTGATCGAAAGCGAACAAGCAGGTCGTGAGTTTAATCATAAACTAAATTGCGAGAGACCCAATGTTCGGGTAAAAATAAGCTATGTCTGAAACCAATTCCCAGTTTGAACAAATCATATCCCAAGGGCTTTTGCTCGGAATAGACGGAAAAGAAATTAAGAAAAACCTGTGGGAAGAGGGGGTTTATCTCGTTTCCGATAAATTTGTCTATCATTTTTCGGCATCTCAAAGTCGAAAAGGAGTAAAAATCATTGTTAAAGGCAAACGCACTATTGGTGAATATCTGCGCTGGGTTGACGGACTATTTCGTCCGGGTGAAATTCCTTCCGAAGCCAACGCCATTCATTATCGCGCCGCCAAAAAACTTCGTGAATTGTTATAGCCCGGCAATGAGAAAAGTTTTCAGAGCTAATTCCGAAATGACTTAATCCAGATTTCTTCCACAGCTCCCTCCTTCAACATTTTTGCGATAAAGACAATTTGTCCGGTATGAACCGCCAGATGGATTGTCGCATTCAAAAATGCGTGGAAAAGCGTTGGGTTGTAATGTGGTTCGGAAGATTCTTCTAAAAATCTGGAAGCCGCAAATGAGTCGATGGTCTGCGAAACCTCCGTAATCATTTGATTGAAGATATTCAATAGCTCAGCTTTCGGGAGATTGCTTCGCTCTGCAAATTCAGCCGAACGGTTGCGCGAGTATTCGATCCCGCCGATTTGATGGGCGAGATAGTGTTTTAAAGACCCTGAAACATGAAGGATGAGATTGCCAATCGAGTTACTTGATTCATTTGGTCGCCACCAGATTTGGTCTTCACTTAACTCATCCAGACATGCCCGAATTTGATTCGGCAAAATTTTCGTCAACCTTTCTTTCAAGGTTTGTAATACCACTTCATTGAATCCGTCATTTTCCATCTTCTTCCTCCTGATGTTTGCTCATGCTGAAAACAATTTTCTTCCTCAGTATTGCAGTTTGATTAAGCCACCCTTTCTAAAAAAGCGATGGTTTCGATATGAAAGGTTTGTGGAAATAAATCCAAGGCAACAATCTGTTCCAATTGATAATGGTTTGATAAAAGTGATTTTAAATCGCGAGCTAAAGTCGTCGGGTCACAGGAAACATAAGTGATTTTAGGAGCATTCAATCGAATAAGTTGATCGAGGCAATCAATCGCACCTGCGCGTGGCGGGTCTAATACGACTAAATCAGGTGTGGGTAGATTCCCTTTATCGAAAAACCCATCTAACCAATCATTCGCTTTCTGATTGTAAAAATTCACGTTTGTCCGGTGGTTGAGCAAAGCGTTTTGCGCTGCATAATCATACGCATCAAGGTTAGATTCAACGCCAACAACGGTTTTGAATTTTTGGGCAAGCGGCAACGAAAACAACCCAACCCCGGAATATAGGTCCAGGGCAAAATCCCCGGATTCCGATTGGGTTACTGCGTTGACAAATTCTTCGAGGAGCAGGAAATTGCCTTGAAAAAAGACCGAAGGTGAAAACCGGTATTTGGTTTCGCCGATTTCAATTTCGAGGTCGTCGGTGTGAAAATCAAAAAATTGCGGTTCGGTTCGCGCCTTTAATCCATCGGTTGCCAAATCCACCTCGGACGTGAGGATTTCAGATTGACCCTTTAACGCACTGCGAGTGCGAGCCAACAGATCATTGAGTTGAGGCAATAAAACCGGGCAACTCTCTATATCACAAAGTTGATGGGAATTTGCCTGATGAAATCCAATTACCAGATGATCATTGTCATCATAATCGACCTTGATTTGTGCTCTTAAACGATAACCATATTCTTTGGCAGAGCGAATTGGAATTTCCTTTTGCCAGTTTATCCCGCCAATCCGTTTAAGCGCATCGCGAATAAACCCGACTTTCTCATTCAACTGGGTTTGGTAATCTACGTGTTGAAACTGACAACCTCCACATCGACCGAAATACTGACAAAAGGGTTCTATTCTGGCAGGCGAAGGCGAAAGCACCTTTTTGATTCTGGCTCGCGCATAATTTTTTTTCTTTTCGGTGATTTGAATCAGCAATCGTTCCTGCGGAGCCGCGAATGGAATAAAAATCGCCAACCCCTGGTAACGGGCAATTGCCTCACCGCCATAAGTGAGGCGTTCTGTGGTGACTTCCAATATATCGCCCGGCGAAATTTGCATACTTAAATATAAAACAGGCTCAATCGAGGAATCAGGTTCATTTCGCGCATTCGTCTGGCGATAAAATTATCTACAGTTCGTTGAAATATTTTTTTATCCATTTTCTTTTTATAGATGGCGAGTTGATTTTCCGCATCCTGTCTGAGGCGTTGCGATTCTTCAACAGATAAATCGTCGGAGATAGACTTTAAAAGCAATCGGTCGATGGCGTCTAAATCATGTTCAATAGCTTCTTCATTGAATGAATGGGCATTATCCAATTCATGGATTAATTCATTCAATCGCGAACGAGAACGACGAATCGCTTCAATGGTGTTTTTTCGCTGAGATTCTTGTGCTTGTTTTTCTGCTATTGCCAATTCGCGTTGCGAACGCAAGAGAAATTCGACGATGGTGGATTTGGAAAATGCCGATGGATTCTGGGAATCCGCTTGCTTTAATTTAATCTCAGGCGGTTGAACCGCGCCTACTTGAGTGAGTCGATAGTCGGCAAATAGCGATTCGACCATTTGTTCGCAATAGAAGATTGAATTCACCTTTCGATATTTTCGCCCCTTGGCTTCATAAGCATCGAATGATTCATTAATGGCGCGAATGACGATATGCAGAGGAATCTGCGCATTCTTCCAACTTTCGATCAGCGCCCAGTCCAGCGGAGAAATAAACATCGGTTTCCCGCGCCGACGGACGAACTCTTCTTCAATCTCGGTGAAATAATTAAAGTAGTTGAAGGAATCCGGTTTGACAGGTTGGTTATCGGCGGTTGCTTCTTCCACAATTAGAAAAACAGGGCGCGAGTAATTTCATTATCGCTTCAATGAAACTACTCGCGAATAGAAAATCAAAAGAGGTTTAGAGGTTGGCAACAAATCCGACAACATAAATAAATATCGCGGTCGCTACCATCACAATCAAGAGATACTTCATCATCTCGACGGCTTCTTTTACGGCTGCCGAATTCAATGTCCAGATTGAACTGTAATCGTTTTCTGCCATTTCACTCTCCTAAAGGTTGAAATTAACAACAAAAACCATTGCCAAAAACTATGCCAGCGGGGTCAACCGACCAATGATGTTGCCCTGGGTTAATTGCAATTGCTTGCGAACCAATTCGGCTTTAGAGGTGTTTAGTTGCAAATTCATCGCAATATCCTGCACCGCTTCCGCCAACTCTTTTTCAAGGACGAATGCCAGATGTTCACGTTCAGCAGCCGAAACCGCATCAAGGTTGACCAATGAGCCGGTGCCATAATCCGCTACTTTTTCTTCGGTTGCGGCGCTGATTAAATAGGCAAAATTTGGAATAGGGAATAAAAGTGCTTTACGAAATCCGACGCGCATTAAATGTTTGATTTCATCTTCTCTCATGTCCGAGAGATTTTTTAAGGCGTCTTCGTCTGCCATTGTCCAGTTTTTGTCCGCCAGGTCTTCATAAAATTTACGAACGGTTTCCAGTTTGTCATCGCTATTTGAAGCCGGACGCGCTTCAAATTGTCCTAATCGTTCACTGATTCGTTGGGACGCGATTTCCAATTCTTCACGACAAATTTCGTTGATTTCCTGTCTTTCACTCGGTCTTATTCTCATACTGTTACCTCACAAAAAACGGGGGATGCCGGAAAAACTTTGAGAAAAAACAATACACGTAAGGGATTCGGTTGAACAAGTCGAACAACTTAACCGAGAACTTTTTTAATTTTTGCCGAGGCTTCTTCCAACATGGCATCTTCCCTGGCAAAACACCAGCGCATATAAACATCTTCTTCCAGGTTATCCATAAAGGCGCTTCCGGGAACTGCGGCAACTCCCGCTTCCTTTATCAAAAATTCATTTAATTCTACCGAGTTATTAAACCGCGGAGGGATTTTTGCCCAGAGATAAAATGCTGAACGCGAGTTATAAACTTGAAAACCGACGCTTTCCAAAGCGTCGCATAAAATTTTCCGCTTGCGACCAAAATCTAATCGCAACTTGCCATAAAACGATGGGTCTGCCATCAACACTCTCGATAAGGCGTGTTGTAAGGGCGTGGGTGTGCAAACGTAGTAGAGGTTTCCTAACAGCCCGATTTTGCCAATCAAATGTCCGGGCCCGTACATATAGCCGATGCGCCAACCGGAAATCGCCCAGGATTTCGAGAATGAATTGACGGTAATTGTCCGTTCAAACCCGCCCGGCAGCGAGGCGATGGAAATATGGTCTTCCGACGTTAAGGTGAAGTGTTCGTAAACTTCATCAGCAATGATGAACAGATTAAACTCTTCGGCAATTTTTAATATTCCGGTCAATTCATCGCGAGTCAGTACCCGTCCAGTGGGATTTGCAGGCGAGCAAACGATGATAGCTTTAATCGGATATTCGCTGCGGTTGACGCCTTCCGCGCACACCTTGCGAAGTTCATCCAAATCGAGAACCAGATTATCCCCCTTGAGTTTGATGACATCGGTTTTGGCATCGCAGGTCGCCAGAGTTTTTTTGTGATAAGGGTAATAAGGTTCAAAGACCACCGCCGAGGCTTGTCGAAGGTAGGTATGGGAAACGGTGACTATGCCGCCGGTTCCACCGGGAGTTATCATCAATTCCAACGGTTGAGCTTCGGGGTTTACGGTAATGCCGTTAAAAAGTTTTATTTTTTCGGCAACGGCTTGTCGTAACTCTGCGACTCCCTCAAAGAAACTATAATGATTCAGCCCTTCGGCAACGACTTGAGTTAACGCCTCGCGCAAATCGGGGTGGATGGGGATTTCATTTTGCCCTTGTACAAGATTGCCGCTCGGTTTGATTAAACGGGCAATGGCGCGAATATCGGGCTGTGTCGGCTTTGGTTGTGGTTGCAAGCGAATGACCTCCTTAAAGTGCTTTGACTTAAAAGTGATAAAAAGTTTATGTGAGTTAGCCGAGCATGGTACGAAGCCCTGATGACGAGTGTCAAGCAATGTGCCGCTTAATAAATTTCAAAACTTTGAAAATCCGGGAATCGAATTTTATCCGCATTGCAAAACCGCGCGCTTTCATAGAGAATAACGCGCATTCAAATAATAATCAGGATTGAAAATAATTATGACAACAGAATCGAAGCTATTGGTTTCTCTTGAAAACGGCATTAAACGCATCACCTTTAATCGCCCGGAACGCCGCAATGCTGCCGATAATGAAACGCTTGCGCTTTTGCGTCAAGCAATCCAGGAATCGGCTGAAGATGAATCGAAAGTCATCATCCTGACCGGCTCCGGCGACAGCTTTTGCGCCGGAGCGGATTTACAATCATCCGAAAATTTCAATT
Organism: Acidobacteriota bacterium; assembly: GCA_040754075.1. Taxonomy (NCBI): domain Bacteria; kingdom Pseudomonadati; phylum Acidobacteriota; species Acidobacteriota bacterium. The sequence continues at coordinate 28,486 of JBFMDH010000013.1, read as the reverse complement.
TAAGGGAAATCGATGTCACCAAACTTTTAAGAGAAAATACCAACCCGACGGTAGTCGCCATGCGCGAATTGAATAAACCGATTATTGCCAGAGTGCATGGCGCGGCTGCCGGTGTCGGCTGCAATTATGCGCTTGCCTGCGACCTCATCATCGCCTCTGATGAAGCCAGATTCGGACAGGTGTTTGTGAAAATCGGACTTGCGCCAGACGGTGGCGGAAGTTTTTTCTTACCGCGAACCGTTGGGTACGCCAAAGCTTTCGAGTTAATTGCAACCGGTGAGTTGCTGTCAGCTGAGGACGCGCTCAACCTGGGTTTGATCAACCGTGTCGTCCCACTGTCTGAATTGGATCGTACCGTCAATGAACTGGCGACTCGTTTGGCGGCGGCTCCGTCGGTTGCACTGGCAAAAATCAAACAGGAATTGAATTATGCGATGAATCACACGCTTGCCGAGGCGTTGGATAACGAAGCAGTGAATCAAGCCGATTGTTTTCGCTCTCAGGATTTTAAAGAAGGCGTTCAGGCATTTCTTGAAAAACGCAAAGCCAATTTCATCGGAAGGTAACTTTCGATTTTTGGTAATCATCCTTTCATCCGTCACAAGTAAAAGAAACATTTAGTAAGCTCTCAACAAAAAAAATCGAGCATAGCTGAAATTGTCCGATTGGTTTTATATGCGTTGACCACGATTGGTTATGGGGTGGGATTGCCGAAATCATTATTCAAAGAGGAATTTCATGAGCAATAAAAGTAAAGCGGGATGGGTTTTAGGCTTGGTGTTTGCCATCAACACCATGAATTTTTTTGACCGGCAAATTCTCGGCGCGGTCGGTGAAATGATCAGAAAAGAATGGGGATTGAATGACACAGTGCTTGGCACGCTGGGCACCTCATTCACGCTTATTTATGCATTTGTCGGATTGCCGCTTGGCAGATTGGCTGACAAATATGCGAGAACCAGAATCCTCTCTTTTGGGGTTTTCATCTGGAGTTTGTTGACCGTTACTTCCGGGATGGCAAAGAATTTTTCGCAAATGTTTATGATGCGTTTGGGAGTTGGCATCGGTGAAGCGACCTGTGCGCCTGCCGCTACCTCGTTACTGGGCGATTTATTTCCCGCCACCAAACGCGCCAAAGCGCTTTCGGTTTTTATGTTGGGGTTGCCGATTGGTATCGCCCTGAGCTATGCCGTCAGCGGCTTGATTGCGCAATCCTACGGATGGCGAGCCGCTTTTTATATTGCCGGAATTCCGGGGATTATTTGTGCGGTTGCGGCTTATTTTATGCGTGAACCGCAACGAGGGGCGACGGAAATCCATCGCGTCGGACAAAAAAAGCGAGAAGGGTCTCCGTTTTTATTGGTGCTTTCGATTCCGACCATGTGGTGGTTGATTCTGTCGGGCGCTTTGCACAACTTTAATATGTACGCCATCGGCTCTTTTTTGACACCGTTTTTGATGCGCTATCACTCAATGAATATCAAAAATGCCGGATTGATTGCAATGGTGGTCAATGGCATTGCGGGAATTCCCGGTTTATTGGTTGGCGGGGTCTTGGGCGATGCGGCGGTGCGTAAACAAAAAAACGGACGAATGGTGGTCGCTGCGGTGGCGTTAGTGATAACCATTCCATTTATGTATTTCAGTATCGCGCGACCTGCTGGCGAGTGGGTTGGGTTTATGATTTTGGCTTCTATAGGCATCGCAACCATGTATGTCTATTACTCGACGGTTTATTCGGCGATTCAAGATGTCATCGAACCATCGCTTCGCGGAACCGCAATGGCGATTTACTTTTTCGCCATGTATGTTCTCGGCGCTTCATTTGGTCCCGTGGGAACCGGATTTCTGAGCGATTATTTCACCAGGCAGGCAGCCGCAGCGGCTGGCATAACCGAGTTTACCCAACAGGCGCTTGAGCCATTCAGAGGCGCGGGGCTGCATATGGCTATGTATGTGGTGCCGATTCTGGGAGTGCTCCTGGCTATCGTTTTATTTCTTGCCTCACGGACGATTGGCAAGGATATGGAAAAATTGGAAAAGTGGATGGCTGAGTCGAGCAAACAAGAAGAGGTCGCCGCCGATTAGTGGCGCTTCAATGTCCGTTCAGGGAGTAGCAAATTTTACTTCTCCCTGAACGAATTTTGCGGCAGAATTAGACCTCCTGAAAAATCTCATCATCTCCCTGTCAAAAAAAAAATGGGTGTCGTGAAATGAAAAGAAATGTATTAAGCGGTTTGTGTCTGGTTATTCTATTTTCCGGTTTGCTCTCTCCGAGGTTTACGGAAATCCACCGAAACGCTAATCCACTGGTGATTCCAATGGTGGAAGAGTTGGAAGCATTCCATTCCGACGAGGATAAAATTGATGAGCGATTGGATTGGTTTTATTTTCAACGCGCTTATCCTTTTGAAGATATTCCAGATGAGGCACGCCGTCGGGCTTTTCTTTCGCGCCCCGCAAGATTTGATGAGAGTGATGGATTGGAAAACCTATCAGCGACCATCTGGGAATCCATTGGTCCTTCACCAACCCGTTCGGCTTTCATGAATAATTGGGGGTTGACCAGCGGTCGCATCAACGCTATTGCCGTTTCACCCCATAACCCAAATATTATTTTGATAGGGAGCGCCACCGGCGGCATTTTCCGTTCCGGCGATGGCGGCGTCAATTTTGAACCGGTAACCGATAATCAAGTTGATTTAGCTGTGAGCGCCATCGCTTTTGCAAAGAGCAATCCAAGTGTGGTTTACGCAGGGTTAGGCGATTATAAGAGCGCCTATTTTGGAACAGGGGTACTGAAATCTACGGACGCCGGACGAAGTTGGGTTCGGGTTAATTCAGACGGTACGTTGCCAACCAAAGGGCAGGCAGCGGATTTAGCCGTTGACCCGAACGATGCTAATCGGATTTACCTGGCGCAATATGCGAGATTGAATGAGAGTCAACGATTTTCGAGCGGTTTTTATTTATCAACCGATGGTGGCATTAGCTGGACAAAGACCTTAACCGGATTGCCGAGAGATTTGGTGTTGGATGTTTCAAATTCGCGAACCCTTTATCTGGGTGTGGCTCGCGTTGATTCACCGGCAAACACTCCTGCGGGACTCTACCGCTCAACTGATGGCGGATTAAGCTGGACGAGGATTTTCACAACCCCTTATGACCTCAATCGAACCGCAGATGTGCGGATAGCCGTCACTCCGGCAGCCCCGCAAAACCTCTATGTTTATTCAGGCGGCGTCAGTGGCACGGCTGCAAGATTTAATCTCTATATCAGCACCAATGGCGGCAATACCTTTGGGGAAAGAGTATTGACTTTTGGAAATGAGGGCATCGACCCTGCCCAATTCGGTTATAACACCTATCTGCACGTTGACCCATCTGATGCCAACACCATTTATATCGGCTCGCGTGATGTCTTCAAAAGTGTAGATGGCGGATTAAGCTGGACGAATAAAACCAAAAATTTCCGGTTTACCGGTTCAACCTGGGGGTACTTCCCAAACTCTTCCAATGCCCACCCTGACCAACACGCGCTCTGGTTTTCAGAGTTGAACTCGCGCGAATTATTGATTGGCAATGACGGCGGAATTTTTAAATCAAGCAACGGCGGCGATAGCTTTTCGAGTTTGAATTCAACCTTGAATTTAACCATGTTTACGAGCCTTGCCACACATCCCACCAATCCCGCCGTTACCTATGGTGGAACGCAGGACAATGGCACACAACGCCGAACTCAGAATGGCAATCAATGGCAGGAATTTTTTTCAGGGGATGGCGGGCGCGTCGTCATCAACCCTTTAGACCCGTCAGTGGTTTTCACCACCTATGTGCGAAACAATATTTATCGCTTCTCGAATAACACCGCCTCATTTGATTATCAGGTCGGGTTCGATTCGACCTTTGGTGAGAGTTCATCCAGCCCGCGAGTAGCGTTTTACCCGCCATTTACCGGCAATAATCTTGATCAAACATTATATTTCGGGACGTGGCGGTTGTTTATCAGCGAAGACGATGGTAACAACTGGATTGCCCCTGCGGGTGATTTGGATTTAACCAAAGGGAATACCTCAGCCGGAATCGACGTGCTGACAGCCATCGGGGTTGGTCCCGCGAATAAAAATATTATTTATACGGGGTCGCGTCAGGGGCGAGCGATGGTTTCAACCGATGCCGGACTGACGTGGAGCGAGGTGACCGCCGGTTTACCCAATCGTTCGATTTCCACTGTCTATGTTGATCCGGCAAATTCCGAGATTGCCTATTTATCGCTTTCCGGTTATGGCAGCGGTCATATTTTTAAAACCACCAATATCGGGCAGACCTGGACGGATATTAGCGGCAATCTCCCGGATATTCCGGCAAGCGCATTTATTTTTGACCCCTTGAACCCCAATATTTATTTTCTAGGAACCGATATTGGCGTGTTCCGCTCAGGGAACGGTGGCACGAATTGGGATTACTACAACAAGGGAATGCCTCCGGCGATTGTGACCGCCTTTTCATCGCAAAAAAGCGGGTTGATTCAGGTGGCGACTTATGGACGTGGAGCTTTCCAGATTGATCGAAGCCTGGGCCCGGTAATCAGTTCAGCAGTTTTCCAGACGCCGAAAGTTTTAATCATTACCGGAAGCAATTTTGGAAGGTCTCCGAAAGTCATCATTAACGATGTTGACCAGAGCAGTTTCATCAGAGCTTCCGGTGACACCTCCATCAAATTAAAAGGCAAAGCCAAGAACATGGGAATAAAGGCTGGCGATAACACGATTAAAATTGTAAACGAGGACTTGGAGTCGCGGTCTTATACGCTGAGTTATTAGAGATGAGTGGCTTAAAGACGATTTGATGGGGGAATCGCGGTCAATAATCGCTTACTCAGCAGAATCAAATTTAAGTCAATCACTGGCTGGATTAATCTTGGAATGATTTCTTTATAGAAAAAAATGCCGAAGCTTGGATAAAATAGGCTTCGGCATTTTAACGGTTTGGGGGAATTATGAAACGCTTGTCTATTATCATCTTTGCTCTCTTCACTCTGTTTTTATTAGTCTCAAAATCAGCTTTGGTTCGTGCCAACTTCAATCAAAAAAGCGAGCAGAAATCTGAAGAAAAATCGCAAGGTAAAGTCGACGAAGACGCTGAATTTATGTGTACGATGCACCCGGAGGTTCGTACCAAAACCAAAGGTAAATGCCCGAAATGTGCCATGCCGTTGGTATCAATCTACCCGGACGTGGTAGACGATTTTATTTTGCAGATGGAGGCGAATCCGCTCCAACCCAAACCCGGTGAGAAATTGAAATTGCGCTTCACCGTAATCAATCCGAAAAGCGGAAAACAGGTTCAAGAGTTTGCCTTGCTTCATGAAAAACTCTTTCATGTATTCGTTGTCAGTCAAGACCTCTCACAATTTCAACATATTCACCCGGCTTTTAATAAAGATGGCAGCTTTACCATTGAAACGCAGTTGCCAAAACCCGGACGCTATAAAATCTACAGTGACTTTTATCCGCTTGAAGGAAGCCCACAGGTGCTGCAAAAAAATATCGCGACAGCCGGTTACCAGGCGGATTTGTTCGGAGCCAAAACAGAAATAAAGGTTGACCACAGCTTATCAAAAATTTTTAGCGGTGAGAAAATTCTGGCTGAAAATGCCGAAAATATCGGTGTAGACTTCGCAAAATTGCAACACCGTGAATTAAATCCGTTGCAGGTTGAAATCAAAATCGAAGAAGGGAAAATCATTGCCGGACGCCAGACCACATTAAAATACCACCTGACCGATGCCAAAACCGGAGAACCGATTCACGACCTCTCACCTTATCTCGGTGCCTGGGGGCATACGTTGATTTTAAGTGATGACCAAACCGATTACGTTCATTCCCACCCGGTCGAACTTCCGCCCGACCCATTCGATACGGAAATCACCAACGAAAAATTATTTTTCGGGGGTCCCAATGTTACCTTTGAAGCGTTGTTTCCAAGGGAAGGGAATTACCGCATCTGGACTCAGTTTTTAAGAGGCGATGAAATATTTGTAGTCATTTTCAATGTCCGCGCTGAACGCTTGCGGTGAAGGTTGGAATCAAGTAAACCAACTACCGCATTCGTCGAATGTATTGTCTGAGGATACAGTCGTCCATTACGACATCAAGCCCTTCATCCACTGCCCGTTTTGCGGCTGCGGTGTCAATCACGCCATCCTGCATCCACACGGCTTTAATGCCAAGGGTAATCGCCTGGTCAACGAATTGCCCGGCTTCCTGGCTGCGACGAAATATATTCACCAAATCAATTTCATAGGGAACATCAACTAGGGTGGCATAGGCTTTTTCATTCAAGACCTGGGTTTCAAATGGGTTGACCGGAATAATGCGATAGCCTTTGGATTGCATAAACCGCGACACATCATAACTCGGTCGTCTGGGGTCGGATGAAAGCCCGATGACCGCAATGGTTCTGGTGGTTTCTAAAATTCGTCTGATTGCTTCCGGGTCGTTGATTGCCACAATCTAAAACTCCATTAGTTGAAAATGATTAGGAAATACTTATGAAATCAGCTTAGCATCGCTGAATAATTTTTCATATTGACGATTGATATTTTTAGCGACTACAGCGAATCGGTTATCGAAAATTTTTATATCAAAAGATTTGACCTGAGTGATTCCTCTGGTGGTTGAGGTGATAAAAACTTCACTGGCGTCGAGCAAACGGGTTATCGGGTAGCTGCCTTCACTGACATGAATGTTTATTCGTTTGGCAACCTCGATAACCAAGGCTCTGGTTATTCCGGCGATGCACCCGGTCGCCAGAGACGGAGTATAAAGTTCAGTATCCTGTGCCCAGAAAATATTCCCCGATGTAGTTGATATCATCTCTCCCCGTTCATTCAATAAAACTGCATCGTCAAAATTTCGATGACGAGCCTCTTCCAAAGCCAGCAATTGTTCGAGCATCGCCGTGCGTTTGATATTGACCATCGGATTCGTCGAAAGCAATCGGTAAGGTGAGTTGGTTAAATTCAATTCTCTTGACCGTTGATTGGGTTCGCTGGCGGTAAATACCAGAACTTCGGCTTCGTTCTTAGGCTCGGTTCTCCAGATGCCGGCATCACTTTTTAAAACCGTAAGCCGCAATCGCCCATTGCTGATTTGATTTGCCGAAATCAGGCTGGCGATATTTTCCAGTAAAGATTTTTTATGCGCAGCAAAAGATACACGGGCTTTGTCAGCGTGTTTGATTAATCGCTCAAGATGTCTGTCAAAGGCGAAAATCCGACCATCAATAACTTTCATGGTGGTAAACACTCCCCAGCCGTAAAGCAACCCTGCCAGAGTGGCATCAACTTTGGCTTTCTGCGCTTCAACAATCTGCTGGTTGTGTAAAACGAATTTATCCATGAAAACTTTTATTCATCCTGGCATCGCCACGCAACAGGTTTAGAAACTTTTCCGGCATACTCGATGGGCGACTATCCTTGTTTATCAAAATATGTAAAGTTTCCCCGCTGGCGATATGCACGCCGTCATCCCGATGGATTTCATAAGCGAATCGCACTGTGCGTCGGGTTATCGCTTTCAAGGTCGTTTTAACAGTTAATTCGTCTTCGTAGCGCGCAGCATTTTTATATCGACAATAAGCCTCGGCAACAATCATATAGAGTTGCAACTCTTCTTCCATCTGCCGGTAAGAAAACCCGCAATCATTACAATACTGGCTGCGCCCGACCTCAAACCAGACCAGGTAATTGCCATGATAGGCAACGCCCATCTGATCGGTTTCAGCATAACGCACACGAATTCGCGATTCGGAAATAATACCGATTAAGTTATTGGATTCTTTCATAAGTCAGCGATTTTACCAATAAAAACGGAGTTTTCGGAATCAGGTTTGCGGTTTCACTTAGGGATTACTATCCTGAATGAAATTATCCTGTTCAATCGGGGAGGGAGCATTAAATTAAAATGGAACGCGCAATCGGGTTATCTACAGATTTATACCAACTCACGATGGCAGCCGCTTATTTTGAAAATGGGATGGTCGATGAACGGGCGACTTTTGAAATGTTTGTTCGTTCCCTAAAAAACCGCTCCTATCTGATTGCCGCAGGGCTTGATCAAGCACTGGATTATCTGGAATCTTTAAAATTTACCGACGAACAGATTGAATACCTTCGTTCACAACCTGCATTCAAAAATATCAGCCGGGAATTTTTTGAATATTTAAAGACCTTCAGATTTTCGGGAAACGTCTGGGCGCTCCCGGAAGGGACAGCTTTTTTTGCCAATGAGCCAATGCTCAGAGTTGAAGCGCCGATCATTGAAGCCCAACTGGTCGAAACCTTTTTATTATCCACATTGAATTTTCAGACCATGATTGCCAGCAAAACCGCGCGCCTGGTGACCGTCGCAGGGAAAAGCGGGATTATCGAATTTGGCACCCGGCGGGCGCACGGAACCGAAGCGGGAATGTATGCCGCTCGCGCCGCTTATATCGCAGGAGCCATCGGCACCTCGAATGTTGAAGCCGGGTTTCATTTCGGCATCCCGATTTTTGGCACTCTCGCGCATTCATTTGTCATGTCGTTTGAAAAAGAAGATGCCGCATTTCACGCTTTTTTAAAGGCATTTCCTGAAAGCGCGACCATATTGGTTGATACTTACGATACGCTTGACGCGGTTGAAAGATTGACTCGTGATTTCAATGAAAAAATTCCTGCGATTCGTCTGGATAGCGGCGATTTACTCGACCTCAGCATTCGGGCAAGAAAAATTTTGAATGATGCCGGAATGTCGAATACCAAAATTCTCGCGAGCGGCGATTTGAATGAAGACATCATTGCGGATTTAATTTCAAAGGGCGCAACCATTGATGCCTTCGGCGTCGGAACTTATCTGGCAACCTCATTCGATCAACCGGCGCTGGGCGGTATTTATAAACTGGTTGAACTGGAAGCGAATGGCAAAATTAGTTTGAAAATTAAACTCAGCCCTGAAAAAGCGACCTACCCCGGAGCCAAACAGGTTTGGCGATTGCTCGATGAAAATGAAAAGTACATTTCCGATTTGATTACCTTTGCCGATGAACAACCGGCGATTGAGGATGGAAAACATTGGCAATCATTAATTGTTCCGGTGATGCATAATGGCAAAGCGACGGAATCACGCATCGCAACTGACGAGCACCGAAATTTGACTGATTTTACCACTGCCAGAGAATTGCAATTCGCGAGGTTGCAGGTTATCCGTAAAAGAGCAGGGGCGAATTTGCAGCGTCTTCCAGAAGAATTACTGGCGCTCTACCGGCAAATTCATTTCGATGTACAAATATCCGAACGCCTTCAAAGCGAACGAGAGATGTTGAAAAAAAAATTACAGGATTGAAATCAATTGCCCGGTGATTCGGCTTTTCGTTCGACATTACGAAGCGCAATTAAATCCATAGAATCTACTTGCTGGCGTAAATATTCCTCGTTACAAACCATTTTTCCGATGCGGTTGCAACGCTCTACGCCTTCGTTCATATACTTCGCCTTCTCCTGACCGTTAAATTTCTCTTCGAGTTTGGCTAATCGAATGCAGAAAAAAGCTGCGTCTGCCGCATGTGGATTGCGAATCGGGTCATTGGATTCACGGCTCAATTTATCAAGCAAGGCAATATGATTTTGAATGGATTGTTTTGCGGTCTGGTAATCGGATTTGAAATAGTGTTGGAACGCTTCTTCGCCTTTTTCGACTGCGTATTTTTCCCTTTCCTTCGGGGTGTCTATGCGTTTTGAATATAGATAACCCGCCAAAGAAATCGACGCGATTGATAAAAGCACAAAGCCGACGATAAATAGCTTTGGTTTCATACCGCTATTTTTTGCCGAATTGTAAAAAGGTCAATAGTATTTTCAGAGTTCAGTGAAAAGTTTTAAGCAGCGAATTCGACCTGTTCATTCAATATTGAGTGTTGCTGGTAATACCTGAACAAATCTTCAACGCCGAAATTCCCGCCACACAAAATCAAAACGACGTGACTGTCCTGGGAAAAATTTGACCGCAAGTGTTCGGCGGCGGCAAGTGTGCATGACGCTGCGGGTTCGGTAAGCAATTTGACGCGCTCCAATAAAAACTTCAATTCGGAAACCGCTTCTTCGTCTTTAACCACGGTGACGGATTCAAGATATTTTTTAGCCAATGCCAACGTCCTTTCCGTGACCGCCGGAGCGCCGAGGGTTTTGGCAATCGAAGTGATAGCCGGAAGTTCAACAACCCGGTTGGCGGCAAGCGCGCTTGCCATGCTGTGTGTACCTTCGGTTTCTACGCCCCAGACGCGCACCTCGGGTTTCAGCGCCTTTAAAGCCGTTGCTACACCACCTGCGAGTCCGCCGCCACCGACGCTTAAAACCACATCGGTGACTTGCGGGACATCAGCGAATATTTCCAGCCCGATGGTGCCTTGCCCGGCGATGACATACGGGTCATCGTAGGGGTGAATGTATGCAAAGCCGTGCGCTTCATAAAGCGGAACCTGTTTGAAAGCCTCCATCAATGATTTGGTCAGGACAATCTCAGCTCCATAATTCGCGGTCGCATCCAGATAATTTCTTGGCGTGAATTCCGGCATCAGAATCGTGGCGTTTAAACCTAAAGTTTTCGCCGCATAAGCGACGGCTTGTGCATGGTTTCCGCCGCTTACCGCGACCACCCCGGTCTGTTTTTGTTCCTCGCTCAATGTCAACGCTTTATTGAAAGCGCCGCGCAGTTTGAAAGCGCCGGTCTTTTGAAAGAGTTCAGGCTTTAAATAGACATTGGTATTTAATCGTTCGCTCAGGGTTTGATTGCGACAGGTTGCCGGGTGGCGGACGAACGGTGCGATGCGTACTGCGGCTCGCTCTACGTCTTCAAGGGTGATTAGTTCAGATTCAGGTGAATTCAAAGTTGTGGCTGTCATCATAAGAGTTCCAATTATTTTGTATTACTTTTCAGTGATTTTAATTTTTGTTGGGACATTTCAGCTTTTTCTAACGAATCGTCGCTCAAAGTTTGGACGACGCGCATAAAAGCTTTAGCGGCGTAAGAATGGGGCGCAAATTTGCGTTGAACTGCCCAGATGGTGCGTTCCTGTTGGAAATCTTTCAAACGCAGCAGGGCGAGTTTTCCGCTGATGATTTCTTCACCAACACACATCAGGGGAACGAATCCGATGCCGAGATTCATCTGCACCATTTTTTTAATCGTTTCAATCGGCGCATTATCGACGATGATGTTGAGTTCGGTGTTTGAATTTTCAAAAGCATCTAAAAATTTTTTCCTCCACGGAGAAAAAACATCTTCGGCAATAAACGATTCATTGGCGAGTTCTTTTATCGAGACAAACTCTTTCTTGGCGAGTCGATGGTGTGGACTGGTGATTAACACCAGTTCATCACGCATCAACGGCAACGCATCGAACGCCTCGCCATCAGGAAGATGGGAGAGTAAGGCAACATCCAGTTTGCGCTGGTGCAAATCGTTCAGGAGAGAATTGGAATTTTCGCAACGGATTTCGAGTTTTACATTCGGGTAATTTTGCTGGAATTGGGAAGTGAGATTGGGCAGCAGATAAAAACTGATGCTTTCATTGGCGCCGATTCTCAGTTTCCCGGAACGCAAACTGTTCAAATCTTCAATTGAACTGAACGCTTCACGACGAATCGTCAATAATCGCATGGCGTATTCATAAAGCAGTTCACCGGTCGGTGTGAGCTTGGTATCCTGACGATTGGTTCGGTCAAATAAAGGTGAGCCGACCTCATCTTCGAGTTTACGAAGCGCGATACTGACCGCAGGTTGGGTGCGGTGGACACGTTCGGCAGCCTTGCGAACACTCGCTTCTTCAACCACAGTCACAAACATTTCCAGTTGCATGAACTCCATAATTTACCCCTCTTGTTCAATCTCCGACGCTCACAAAAGCTTCTGACGTTAAAGGCTCTGAAAGAAATGGCTGATTCGGACGCGCAACAAAATGAAGCCATTTTCTGTGGGCGGCGGATTTTCCCTGTACCGCAGCAAAAAATGCCTGTTGCAACTCGTGAGTCACCTTGCCGCGTGTGCCATCGCCTATCGGGTTAAAATCAACTTCGCGAATCGGCGTAATTTCGGCAGCCGTTCCCGTAAAAAACGCTTCATCGGCAGCCATCAGATCGTTCAAAGTCAATTTACAAACCTTGACCCTGTAGCCTAAATCTTCTGCCAGTTCGATAGCCGCATCGCGAGTGATGCCCATTAAAATGGATGAGCTTTCATCGTTGGTAAAAATTTTATTGTCACTAACAATAAACAGGTTTTCGCCGGGACCTTCTGCGAGGTTGCCTTTTTCATCAAGCAAAATCGCTTCATCAAAACCTCGCGCCTGCGCATCGCGCACTGCAAGTATCGAGTTCAGATATTGACCGCTGGCTTTTGCAGTGGTTGGCATCATTCGCGAATGAAATTTCGTCCACGGCGAAACCGTGATGCGAACCCCTTTTTCCAGCGATTCCTGACCAAGCAGCGGTGCCCATTCCCAGGCGAAAACCACCACTTCAACCGGGCAATTTCTTGGCACCAAGCCGAGCACATTGCTGCCAAAAAAACAGATGGGGCGAATATAACAACTGTTGAAGCCGTTGCGTTCAATGACTTCACAAACAGCATTCGCCAATTCAACTTGTGAATACGGAAGGTCTAAACCATACACGCTCGCCGAGGTATAAAGTCGATCAAGATGCGCATCCATGCGGAAGACCGCTGCGCCCTCATCGGTTTCATAACAGCGCATTCCTTCAAATACGCCGGTGCCGTAATGTAAAGCGTGTGATGAAACGTGGAAATTGGCTTGGTGCCATTCAACCATTTCACCATTCATCCAGACCCATTTGGTTTTATCGAAAGACATACCGCTCCTTTTAGTCATATTGATTAACCCAGAACCATTTCTTTCAGTCCGGCTCCCGCGGGAACCATCGGAAAAACGTTTTCTTCTTCGGACACTACAACATCGATTACCACTACGCCGGGTGTGCTGAGTCCTTCTTGCAGGACACTTCGCAATTCATCGGGTGAATTGGCTCTGAGACCGGTCGCGCCATAGGCTTTGGCAAGCGCCACGAAATCCGGTTGGCATTGCATGCCGACGTGCGAATATTGACGGTTGTAAAACATCTCCTGCCATTGGCGAACCATTCCCAGATAGCCGTTATTCATCACCACGACTTTGACATTGGCTTGATATTGCACAGCCGCCGCAAGTTCCTGCGCGGTCATTTGAAATCCGCCGTCACCGACAAAGGCGATAACCTGGCGGTCAGGAAAAGCGACCTGTGCGCCGATGGCTGCCGGAAGTCCAAAGCCCATAGTGCCGAGTCCGCCCGAAGTCAACCATTGGCGCGAACTGTTGAACGGATAGTATTGCGCCACCCACATCTGGTGCTGTCCGACATCGGTTGCAACGATGGCATCCCCATCGGTCAATCGGTAAAGTTCTTCAATGAGTTGTTGCGGCTTGATGACGGATTCGGATTTCACATAGGTGAGTGGCGCATGATTTTTCCATCCATTGATTTGCGCCCACCAATTTTCAAGACGGGAGTTGCTCGTTTCGCCTGCTTCATCTGAAAGCATATCGAGCATCTGTTGCATCACGGTTTTGGCATCGCCTTCGATGCCGACTTCGACGCGGCGGTTTTTGTTGATTGAAGTCGGGTCTATATCGACGTGGACGATTTTTGCGTCGGGTGCGAATTTGTTTAATGCGCCGGTGACGCGGTCATCGAAGCGAACCCCGATAGCGACAATTAAATCGGCATCGGAAATCGCCATATTCGCCCAGTAAGTTCCATGCATGCCGAGCATTCCCAGACAAAGCGGATGACCCGACGGGAAACAACCGAGTCCCATAAGCGTTGGCGTAACCGGCAGGGATAATTTTTCTGCGAGTTCCAGCAGTTCATCCACTCCCGCCGAATGCACCACGCCACCCCCGACATACAAAATCGGTTGTCGGGCTTCGCACATCATTTCGACCGCTGCTTTCACCAGCGCCGCATCACCGAAATGCTGTGAATGATAACTCGTCAGGTGTAATTCTTCGGGGTATTCAAACAAAGTCTTTTCGCCCGAAATGTCTTTGGGAATATCAATCAAGACGGGACCTGGACGCCCGCTGCTGGCGACGTGAAATGCCTCTTTGATGACCCCAGCCAAATCGCGAACATCGGTAACCAGATAATTATATTTTGTACATTGACGTGTGATGCCTACGGTATCGACTTCCTGAAAGGCATCCGAACCGATGAGTTTACTTGGCACGTTGCCGGAGATAACCACAAGCGGCACGGAGTCGAGCATGGCGTCAGCGATTCCGGTTACGGCATTGGTTGCGCCGGGACCGGAGGTGACGAGCGCGACGCCGACTTTTCCTGTGGCTTTCGCATAACCTTCTGCCATATGCACAGCGCCCTGTTCGTGGCGCACCAGAACGTGATGCAAACGGTCTTGATAATTAAACAGCTCGTCGTAGATGTGCAGGACTGCGCCGCCCGGATAACCGAAAATTGTATCAACGCCTTCGCGCAGCAAGGCTTCACATAAAATTTTCGCGCCGCGCATTTCAACCGGTTCTGATTTTGCGACCGTTCTGTCGTGCAGTGCCGCTTTGACCAGTGAGAGTGGATATTGTTTGTGTAAAGCTGTCATTTTCTCCTCGTAAAATTCAAAAGCCGTCATCCTTTTTTTGTGGATGACGGCTTTCGCTAAAACTTATGTTTGCGTTTTCGCGTGCCGTCAGGTGCGTACAATAATGCTAATAATGGCGATAATAATAATGACGGCGATGTTGTTGATTATGGCTTTAGAGAAGAGGCTGTTTGCGGACAAAGCGATATTCATTCGGTTGTTTTTCAATTTGTTTGATTGAAATTGCATACGATTGCCGAGCATTGCCCAAATAATTCCTTACCTTGATAACATAGGAAACTAACACGGTCAATTAATTTATTTTTATGACATCGTAAGCGAAATTGCATTTGGCTTTAATTTGATAAAGTCGCCCTGCGCTTGGCGCGTTGAAAAACTTTGCTGTAAATTTACTCGGCAATTTTTATTTAAAATCCAACACCACAAGGAATCATCATGAAAAAGCTGAAAGAGTTATTTGATTTGAGCGGAAAAGTCGCACTGGTTACCGGCGGGTCGCGCGGGCTTGGCGCTGAGATGGCAGAAGGCTTAGCCGAAGCCGGCGCATCATTGATGTTGGTCGCTCGTCGCGAACAATGGTTGACGCCGACTGTTGAAGCCTTCAAAGCCCACGGCGTGAAATGCGAAGGGGTGATTTGCGATGTCTCGAATCCCGAAGACGTGCAAGCGGCAGTCAGTAAGACTGTAGAGACTTTCGGGCAGGTCGATATTCTGGTAAATAACGCGGGCGTTGCGTGGGGGCAAGCCGCCGAAGATTTGCCGGTTGAAAAATGGAAGATGGTAATTGACATTGATTTGACCGGCGCGTTTCTGTTTTCACAGGCTGCCGGACGCGAGATGATTAAACGCAAATATGGGCGGATTATTAATGTCGCATCGATTGCCGGAATCATCGCTTCGACGCCCGATATTCAACAGACCTCCGCATACAATGCGGCAAAAGGCGGATTGTTATCACTGACGCGGGCGCTTGCCGCCGAATGGGCGCAACATAACATTCGCGTGAATGCCATCTGTCCGGGCTTTTTCTCTTCGCGAATGGCTGACAAAATTATCGAGAATGCCACCGAAGCGATAAAGAGTTCCTCGCCGATGGGACGCATCGGCAGCCCCGGCGAACTCAAAGGCGTAGCCGTGTTCCTCGCCGCCGACGCTTCAAATTACATCACCGGGCAAGGCATCGTCGTCGATGGCGGAACCACGATTGTTTAGAAATTGATAGAGCGCGATAATGACTCAAAAGAAATAGGAGTCCTAAATTATGCACGAAAGAATTTCAATCAATCCTAAAGTTTGTCACGGACAGGCTTGCATAAAAGGCACACGCATTCCGGTTTATCAAATCATCGGAATGATGGCGAATGGCGATACAATTGATGATTTGCTCAAAGCTTACCCTTCAATCGAGCGTGCAGACATCCTGGCTTGTTTAGAGTATGCAGCCGCGCTGGCTGAAGAACAGGTAACGCCACTTGAAGGGGTTGCATAATGCATGAAAATTTTCGTGGATGAAAACATTCCGAAAAGCACGGTTACCGAGTTGCAAAACCTTGGTCACGATGTACTCGATATTCGTGGCACACAAGAAGAGGGAATGGAAGACAACCTTTTATGGGAAAAGGTTCAAGCCGAAGAGCGATTACTAATCACCACAGATAAGGGTTTTCTTCATCGTCGGGAAGAATCACACTTTGGCATTTTAATCATTCGCCTTCGTCAACCAAATGAACTGAAGATTCATACACGAATCATACAGGCAGTAAACCAGTTTTCAGAAAAAGAATGGCGAGGGTTGACCGTAGTAATGCGAGACTTGGTGCAAAGCCTCTGGCAATAGGTTGAAGCATTGGCGAAAAGATTTTTCCCATAAATCACCAGTCAAGGCATTGTCGTCGATGATGGAACCATGATTGTTTGACTGCGTTGAATGTATAAAAAATTTTAGGGAAGGAGAAATTCTTGAGAGTAGTAAAATTTGTTTCTCTGACTTTTTTCCTATTTATCCCATTTATTGTAAACGCCAGTACCCCTGCACCTTTTGACCCGTATAGCTATGCATGGTTTTCAACACATATTGTTATTGTGACCGAAGGGACAGACATAGATGGCAGGGTAACGGTCATTGAATCTCTTAAAGGAGATTTGAAACCTGGGGAGGAATTATTTTTCCCTGAATTAAAACCTTTCAAAGATATGAACCTGAGAATAATTAAAGATTTCGGTGATAATGTTTCGGGATTGAACCTTGTATTAGGGAAAAAGATGGTTCTCTTTTTAACGGAGAAGCCTTTACAAACAAAATTTAATCAGGAATCTTCAATTTTAGAAAATACCAACCCGAATGTTAAAGAGTGGGAACCATTTGAAAAGGTTAATCATTACTACCTACCTGTGATTTGGTTTGAAAATGATGATGCTTATTTCTTTTTAAATATCGAGCATTCAATGGCGAATTTAATTTCAGTAAAATCGTTTGCAGATTCAGTAGAGGGGAAGGTTAATGAATTTCTAAGAAAGAATATTTTGGAGGTGGTTGGAGCTAAAGAAATTTTCGACCGGGCAATGGAAACGGAGGATTTAATAAAACGAGCGAGTACTTTGGAATCCATTTCTAAAACGAATGTTCGTGAAGTCAACTTATTTGTCATAAGTGCTCTATTTGGTTGTAAAAAAGCAGCGATTCCAGGTATTAAGCGAATAATTAACGATTTGGACAGAATGGATAATGCATTTTATATCTTTAGGAGAATTGAAAGATTTGAAAGTGCAGAACTGGAAAATGAGATTATAAATATTATTCGGGAAGACCAGGAGTTTCTAAAAATAGCGGAACAAAATCTTCCCGCCAATTATAAAGATGATCTCTTCAATCCTGAATATAAAGACATACGGCATCGCATTTTTAGGTTTTCCGGTGCAGTTTATGTTCTTGCAAAACGGTTAAATATTGTAAGAAAAGATGAAGTAAATGAAATTCTTGATTTTATTTATTACCATCGTGAAGTTGAGAATAACTTTGAACAAATTAAAATTGGATATGAAAAAAATAAGAAGGAAATAAATTAACTAAGATGGGAAGGGTCTATGCCACAAATTAATACCGTTAAAGGCGCGATTGGTACTGACAATCTTGGGCAGACGTTGATGCACGAACATATCTTCGTGCTCTCGTCGGAAATCAATCAAAACTACCCGGAAATCTGGGGCGATGAAGAAAAGCGCGTCAGTGATGCCATCGCGCGAATGAATGAACTCAAAGCGCGAGGCGTCGATTCGGTGGTTGATCTCACGGTTATCGGTCTTGGTCGCTACATACCGCGCATTCAACGCATCGCCGAGGAAACCGACATCAATATCATCGTCGCTACAGGCGTTTACACCTACAACGACATCCCGATGTATTTTCATTTTCGTGGACCCGGCACGATTCTCGAAGGTCCGGAACTGATGGTTGATATGTTCGTGCGCGACATCGAAGAAGGCATCGCCGGAACCAGTGTCAAAGCCGCGATTTTGAAATGCGCTACCGACCGGCAAGGCGTCACCGAAGGCGTAGAACGTGTGTTGCGCGCTGTCGCCCAAGCCCATCGCAAAACCGGCGTGCCGATTTCTACGCATACCCACGCGCATACTGAACGCGGGCTTGAACAACAGCGCATCTTTGAAGAAGAAGGTGTAAACCTGTCCCGCGTCATCATCGGTCATTCGGGCGACACCACGGATTTAGATTATCTCGAAAAGTTGATGGCATCGGGTTCTTACATCGGTATGGACAGGTTTGGCATCGATACGCTGTTGCCATTTGAAGATCGTGTGACCACCGTAGCCGAACTTTGCAAACGCGGGTTTGCCGATAAAATGGTACTTTCACAGGACGCCGCCTGTTTTAATGACTGGCTGCCGGAAGAGGCGCTGCCGGTCATTCTCCCGAAATGGCATTTCCTGCACATTCATAACGATGTCATTCCGGCGCTTAAAGAACAGGGCGTGACTGCCGAACAGATTCACACCATGCTGGTCGATAACCCGCGAAAAATTTTTGAAGTGCAAGGGACGTATTAAATTTGAAGAATTCAGGAGTCGGGAGTCAGATTGAAGAAAGTATGAAGTATGAATGATGAAGGATGAACAAAAAGATTTAATATCTGTTCATCGTTCATCGTTCATCGTTTCCGGCATTCTGAATTCCAGAAAGGCAGCTATGAATTATCCATTTGATAGAGCAGGCGTAGAACGTGATGAGCAGGGAATTGCTCGTTATACGGATTTAAAAAATTCGATTGTTGAGATGCTTCGCGCCTCGGTTGATGAGATGCCCGGTAACGAAGCGTTAATCGAACTCGGCGGCAGACGATTGACCTATCGTGAGTTTTGGGACGAAGCCGCGCGCGTTGCCGGTGGCTTGAAAAAACTTGGTATTGAACGTGGCGACCGGGTTGCGGTTCGTTTACAGAATGGCGTCGATTGGTGCCTGGCATTTTACGGTGTACAGATGTGCGGCGCGATAGCCGTGCCGGTCAATACGCGCTTCAGTGAATCCGAAGTTGAATATGTCGTCAATGATTCCGGCTCGAAATATATGTTTCAACCGGGCGCATCGTTACCAACCGGTGACCCGTTCGTCGTTGAAGACATAACCCGTGATGAAGTATCGGCGATTTTTTATACCAGTGGCACCACCGGTTTTCCCAAAGGCGCGATGACCACGCATGAAAATTTCCTGTCGAATGTCGAAACCTGTTTTCGCATCAACCTTGGAATGGAACGCGACGGGTCGCTCAAAAATTTAATCTCGGTTCCGCTCTTTCACGTCACCGGTTGCAACAGCCAATTGTTGCCGACCATTGAAGGGCGCGGCGCGGTGGTGATCATGCCTGCGTTTAATGTGCAGGACTTTCTAAAAGCGATTGTTGAAGAAAAGACCGACATCGTCACCTCGGTTCCGGCAATTCACTGGCTGGCAATCAATCAACCGCAATTTAAAACTTTGGATGTCTCGCACGTTCGCTGGGTGACCTATGGCGGTGCGCCGATTGCCCCCGAACTGGTTTCGCAACTGCTCAATGCCTACCCGAATGCGCGTTTAGGTAATGGTTTTGGACTTACGGAAACCTCTTCGGTTTCAACTTTCCTGCCGCACGAATATGCGAAGCTGCGCCCGGAAACCGTAGGCTTTGCCGCCCCAGTGGTTGATGTGGAATTGTTTGAAGTCGATAGCGAAACCGGCGTCGGCGAATTGCTCATTCGCGGGCAGAATGTGGTGAAAGGCTATTGGAATAAACCCGAAGCGACGGCGAATACGTTCATTGACGGCTGGTTGCATTCCGGTGACTTATCGAAAATCGATGCCGATGGGTTTGTGCAAATCGTGGATCGCAAAAAAGACATGATTTGTCGCGGCGGTGAAAATGTTTATTGTGTCGAGGTCGAAAATGCCATCTCGGCTCACCCTGCGGTTTTTGAAGTGGCAGTGCTTGGCGTTCCCGACGATGTGATGGGTGAAAAGGTTGGCGCAGTGGTCTTTCCGAAACCCGGACAGACGGTTGATGCGAGGGAACTGGTCGGATTCACTCGCGAATTGATTGCCGATTTTAAAGTCCCGCAATTTGTGGCAATCAGCCAAACGCCTTTGCCGCGCAACCCGAATGGGAAAATTTTAAAAGCCAAAATCCGTCAGGAAACCAAGTGGGGAGAGCAAATCAAACGTTAAGGAGCAATTGTGCCATTCATTGAAAATCAAGGGCTAAAAATTTACTGGGAAGAACACGGCGAAGGCGAGCCATTGGTGTTAATCATGGGATTGGCATCGACTCTGGATATGTGGCATCGCACCTTGCCGGTGATGAAAGAAAAATACCGGACGATTCTGATTGATAATCGTGGCGTCGGGCGAAGCGATGTTCCGATGTTTCCCTATTCAATTGCCCATATGGCAGACGACGTCGCCAGAGTGATGGATGCGGCTGAGATTGAATGCGCGAGAATTTTCGGAATCTCGATGGGCGGAATGATTGCTCAGGAATTTACTTTAAATTATCCCGAGCGCGTTCAATCACTGGTTTTAGGGTGCACCAATTTTGGTGGAAGACAGATCAAGCCCGCATCCCCTCAAGTGTTGGATATTTTGAAATCCCGTGCAATGATGCCCCCTGCGGAAGCCGCCTGGGCGATGGCTCCATATATTTATGATAAATCGACGCCGCGTGAACTCATTGAAGAAGACCTCGCCATCCGGTTGCAATGGAACCCGACTCTGGAAGGCTACCTTGGGCAAATCGGCGCGATTTTTACCTGGGAATCGCGTGAGCGTTTGTCACAGATTAACGTCCCGACACTGGTCATTCATGGTGAAACCGACGAACTGGTGCCGCCGGAAAATGGGCAAATGCTTGCCGATTTAATTCCCAATGCCAGGCTGGTGATGATTCCTGATGCCAGCCATATCTTTGTCACCGATAAACCGGAGAGCAGTTATCAAGCTATTCTTGGGTTTTTAGAAGAGAATTGATATAACTTTTCAACCATCAATCGGAAGCCGGTTCATTTCAAAAACTCAGGTTACTGATTGATGGTTTTTCATTTGATATTTTGAAAGACCTCAATAATCGCTAATATTAGCTCATAAGTTTTGGACAGGAGGTTAATGATGGAAGCTTTAACAGATGCAGCATTTTTAATCGTAGATCTGCAAAACGATTTTTGTCCGGGCGGGGCGCTTGGAGTAAATCGAGGCGATGAAATTATTCCAGTGATCAATCAATTGCAAAAGATTTTTCCGCTGGTTGTGGCTACACAGGATTGGCACCCCGCCGGGCATATTTCATTTCAGGAGCAGGGCGGACCCTGGCCTCCGCATTGTATGCAGAACACCTTTGGGGCAGCCTTTCATTCCGAACTCAATCAACAGCGCATCAGGAATATTTTTCGCAAAGCATCTGCGAAAGAGAAAGATGCCTATTCAAGTTTTGAAGGAATCGATAGCCAGGAGCGTTCATTGAATGAGTATTTGAAAGCAAATGGCGCGCGTAAAATTTATATTGCAGGGCTTGCCACGGATTATTGCGTGAAAGCCACGGCGCTGGATGGCTTGAAACTGGGGTATGAAGTCTATGTCTTTACAGATGCGGTTCGCGCCGTCGAGGTTCAGCCGGGTGACAGTGAAAAGGCGTTTAACGAGATGATTGCCGCAGGCGCGAAAATAATTGATAGTCGCGCGATTTTGAATTTGCGACGAAAAGCCCAGATTGCGGGTGAGTAATTTTTTGAAAATCTCTCACCCCGTAAAGCCCAAGACGCTGTAAATACTGTTGAAAAATTAAAGTGATGTCCCGGCGGTTTGCGCCTGCGCATTGAGGACTTTTTTAACCACCCCTTCATCAACAATGCTGCCGGTGCGGCTGATGGCTTTGAAAGTAAATTCTTTCTCATTGATTTCGATAAACATGAAATGGTTATCCAAATCGAAACTGGCAGCCCGCATTCCGCTTTTCAAATCCAGACCACCTTTGCGCAGTTTTCCGCCGCCGCCGGTTACAAAATACTGAATGCCATTTTGAATGTTCAATCTCTCGTAAAAATGATCGTGACCTTGAAACACGACCTTGACGCCATATTTAACAAAGATGGGTTCTAAAATCTTGCGCAGTTCTTCCTGCGGACCATGTTTTTTACCGGATGAATAGAGCGGATGATGGAAAAATGCCATCTTCCATTTGGCTTGTGATTCGGAAAGATTTTTCTCTAACCAATCTTTTTGCCGTTCATCGAATGTGGTTGAATCAAGCATGAAAAAATCGACCAGCCCGTCGCATTTGTTAATCACGTAATAATTTTTTCCGCCCATATTGAAAAGCGGATAATTGGTCTGTGCTTCACGCCCTTTTTCAACATCGTGGTTACCTAATGCCGCATAAAAAGGAACACTGGCGCTTAATAAGTCTGCAAAAGGTTGCTCAAATTTTTTGGTGATTAAATTGGGATTGCCGTCCGGGTAAATGTTATCGCCAACTGTCAATACACACTCATAAGGAGTTTTCTGATAGACCTCGAACATCTTTTTTGCGAGTTCAAATTCTTCCTTGTCGCCGCTTCCCCAATCGCCAATCACCGCAAAGGTGTGTCTGGGATGTGGCGCGACATCAGCAAGCAGGATAGACGGATTTATAAAGGCACTCGCGGTCAATGCCGATAGAGAAAATAAAGCTTGTCGTCTGGTAATGAGATTGCCCGGTCGTTTCTTCATATCACGCTTTTAAATGATTAGGAATTTGGTGTGCCTGAGGAAGAATATACATTTTCCCTTGAGCGAACAAGTGGTTTTTATTTCAAACGGAATTTCAACAATAATTAAGCGGCGGATTTAATGAATTGTCACGGATGCGATGGACAATACTTTAAGAGTTGGCTTATTATCCGTGCGCTTTCTAATTGAACCTGGGCGAAATGTTGAGGGTTGAAAACCATTAATCAAAAATACCAATCTTCCTTTTCCCCGGACATTGCCATCATAAAAAATCAAGGAGTGAATGCCATGAAGAGGTTGTTGCTGGTACTGATTTCAGTTTCTTTTTTTGTGCCTTTTGCTGATTTTTCAGCCGCTCAACAAAAAATCTTTAAATCAAATGGTCAGGCAACGCTGTATCGCGATGATTTCGGCATTCCGCATGTGTTTGCCAACACGCTTGAAGACGCTGCTTATGCCATCGGTTATGCCCAGGCGGAAGACCGTTTGGAAGAGTTGTTGAAAAATTATCGTCGCGCCAACGGCACCATGTCCGAAGTTTTCGGACCCGAAAATTTTCGGGACGATTTGATGCAACGGATGTGGCGACACGAAGAAATCAGTCGCGAGCGTTATAACCAGGTTAGCCCGAAAATGCGTGCCGTGATTGAATCGTATCAAGAAGGCATTAAACAATTCATGCGTGAACATCCGGAACAGGTTCCCGGATGGGCACAGGAGATTCGCCCCTGGGATGTGATTTCCTTATCGCGTTATATCATCTACGGCTGGCCTCTCGGCGAATGCGCGGGGGAATTACAACGCGCAGGCATCCAACCCGACCCATCTGCCTATCGCGGTTCCAATCAAATGTTGATAGCGGCGAATCGCACGACGCTTGGCGCGCCGGTGGCGATTATTGACCCGCACTTAAGCTGGTACGGACAGTTTCGTTTTTATCAGGTGCGGATTTACGCGGGGGATTTCAGTGTTTCGGGGGTGTCGATTCTCGGCGTGCCGATTCCCAGTCTCGGACACAGCCGCTATTGTTCGATTGCTATGACCACAGGTGGACCAGATACGTCGGACGTTTACGAAGAAGAACTCAATCCACAAAATCCGCGACAATATAAATATGATGGAAAGTGGCGCGATATGCTGGTGCGCAAGATGAAAATCGGCGTGAAGACTGAAAAAGGTTTTGATGTCAAAGAGGTCGAAGTCGAATATACGCATCACGGGCCGGTCGTTGCGCACAAAGGCGGAAAAGCCTATAGCTTCGCCGTTCCTTACGTCGAAGAGGTCGGCTTGTCAGACCAGATTTATGAAATGCTCAAGGCAAAAAATCTCGAAGAGATGAAAAAAGCCATCAGTCAATTCCAACTCATGCAGCAGAACGTGATGATTGGCACCGTTCAAGGCGATATTTATTATGTTCGTAATGGTCGCGTGCCGATTCGTCCGAAAGGCGTTGATCCGAGTAAACCGATTCCGGGAAACACCTCGGCGAATGAATGGCAGGGGATTCATAAACTCGAAGACCTGGTGCAGATAAAAAATCCTGCGAGCGGTTATATGCACAATTGCAATGTCACGCCGTTTGCGATGATTAAAGATGCGCCGAAAGAATTGTTGCCGGATACCTACAGCGAAAGACCGTATCTTTATAACGCCAGTCGCACGGCTCCACGTCATCAGCGCGGCGAGATGGCTACGCAAATGATGGATGAGGCGAACCAGGTGGATTTGGAGAAAGCCATTGACCTGGCGTTTTATCCGGGCGTTTACCATGCCGAACTCTGGCAAGCGAAGATGAAAGAAGCCTGGGAAGTAGAATTCGATGAGAAGCGAATGAGTGGGGCAGGCAGAAGCATCCCGAAAAATGCCAGTGAAGTTTATGCCTTGATTCAAAAATGGAATCGCCGTAGCGACCCCGATTCGGAAGGCGCACTGGCTTTCTATGCCTTTAAACGCGGACTTGGCGATAAACTGGCAAGAGAGATTGATCCGCCGAAAGAGTTAACCAACCAGCAAATTATTGATGCCCTGGTTAAAGGGGCAGAGTGGTTAAATTCAAGCTTCGCCTCGCTCAGCGTTTCCTATGGTCGTTATTTTCGTGTCGGGCGTCAGGGGGGAAATAAAACCTACCCGGTGGGTGGCGGTTCTTTGCAAGCCGTCGGCATGGCAACGCCGCGTGCCATCAGCTTTTCACAGAAAGGCAACGAAATGGTCGGGCATACCGGGCAAACTTCTACGCAGGTGGTAGTGCTGAGCAATCCGCCCAAATCCTACGCGATTATTCCGCTCGGTCAAAGCGACCACCAGGAAAGCGGACACTGGGATGATCAGGCGGAAAAGCTGTTCAGCAGGAGCAAAGCTGCGCCAAGTTACTTTTTGGATAAACCCGGATTGTTGAAACACCTCACCTCAACCAAAGTTTTACGACGCGGCGCGATGGCAGCAACCGTTTCTCGTTAATATCAAAGTGTCGAGGGCTGGAACGGCTCTCGACACTCGCCCCTGTTCTTTCAGTTCACCCGGAGAATCCCTATGACGAATGGAATACAAAATAAAACCTTGGAATTTATTCTCGAACAACAGGCACAGTTTGCGGCTGAGTTGGAAGCCGTCAAGCGAGGGGCAGTGGGTGAGGTTGAAAGAATCGCCAAACTCGAAGAACGCATGGCGAATATCGAAGATTTATTGACCAAGATGGTCAACATCATGGAAAAAATGTCTGCCCTACAGGAACACGCCCTGAACAATGTCTCGTCATTTCCCAACATTATTGCTGAAACCGATGAGCGGGTGAATTTATTAATCGGAATGTTTGAACGCTATTTGAGCGAGAAGCATACGAAACCCGTCTTACCTCTGCTGTTGCAAAAACCGCCGGAAATTAAAGCAAATCCCAAAGAATGAAGGATTCCCGGTTTCTATTTATTAAAATTTCTTTTATGGTTAATGGGTAAACGAAACGAAGAATAGAAACGACTGATGGCAAATTTCACCATTCTCGAACCCATGTCAACCGGCGATGTGATTGATCGCGCTTTGCGACTTTATCGCCGCAACTTTGCGCCCTTGCTTTCAATCGTTGCGTTGCCGAGTCTAACCGGATACCTGGCGCAAACCATGTTGCTTTATGGGTACACCAAACTCTTGATCGGACAAATCAGTGAGGACGGCGTCTTAACTCCAGACCCTTCGCCGCTGGCAATTCTGATGCTGATTCTGGGGTTGGTGCTTTATCCGGTCTGGCTTTTTGCGTTCCTTGCAACCATCTCAGGGTTATCGCGAGTCATTGGCGACAACATCATGTTGAATGAACCGATTACCTTTAAAAAATGTTTCTCAGCGGTTCGCAAACGACTCGGCGATATTTTTTTGATGGCGTTATTGGTCATTGTTATCGGCATGGTTGTCGGCATGATTTTTTACGGCATTGCCATCGTTGTTGTATTGGTTGTCAGTGTGCTGGTTTTGGCAACCGCATCTTCAGGGATTCCCGCCTGGCTTGCCGGGTTATTTGCCGGAATCGTGGCTTTGGTGGTGATTGGCTTGGGAATCGGCGCGATGTTGGTGGTGCTTTCACGAGTGGTATTTCTACCGCAGATTGTGATGATTGAAGGGCAATCGCCGGGACAGGCTATATCGAGAGCCATGCAACTCGGAAAAGGCAACTGGTATAAAGTCGGAGCCATTTTACTGTTTAATTATTTTATCTCGCTTTCATTGTTGACCGCGATTACTTTGCCGGTAATGTTGGTTTTATATTTTGCCGATATTTTATCTGCCGAATTCATTGCAGGTACAACCTGGAATTTGATCTATACCTCATTCAGTCAATTGATCAATTTATTATCGCTGCCGATTCAAATGGTGGCGTTCACCCTGCTGTATTTCGATAGCCGGGTTCGTAAAGAGGCGTATGATATTGAACTCCTGGCAAGAGAGGTCAATCCCGGGTTTTATTGGCAACCGCAGATGGCACCTGCGCCGGTGATGGGCTATCAAATGCCTTATCAAACCAATTTTGGTCGCGTTCCGGTGCAAACCAGTCCGTTGGGGCTTGCCGGATGGCAACCCCCGCGAACGCAACCGCCACCGGTATCGGTTCCTGACTGTGTGGTTCAATCAATCCCAAATCCAATGGCTCAACCTGCTGCAAATCAATTCACTGAAAGATGGGGGCAATCGGAACCCCCAATCCATTCAAATGAATCTGCGCGCCCGCCGGAAAAGCCATCTATTGAAAATGTTGGCGTCACAAATCAAATATGTCATCATTGCGGTTCGGCGTTAGAACCGAATGCGCGGTTTTGTATTCGTTGTGGAAACGCAACGGGGATTCGATGAAAAAAACGATTCTGCCAATTTTGTTCATATTTTTCCTGGCTGGTGAAGGCTATTGCCAATCTACTTTGTTGAATTACCAGTCGCGGATTCATCGCGCCGTCGAACAGGTGGAGCGGATTAAAAAGGATGAGGCTTATACAGAGGAAGGCATCAGCGCCATCAAAAGTTTAATCCCCGCCGGGGAAAAGGTGACCATAGATAATCGCACGGTCGATGTTGATAATAAGTGGTTGTATGATGAATTAAAGGTTTTTGAATCGGTCAGGCTGGCTAACGATAACACCGATGAAATTTTGGAGAATTTGAAGAATAAATTATCAGCTCTCAATCAACACCTGATTGAAGCCGAAGACATCTCAAAAGAGCAACTCAACAAGCAGGAGTTGAATGCACAGGTCAAAAAAATTCTCGCCGATGACAAATACCGCGAAAAAAAAGACAACTGGTTGACTGCCAAAATCAAAGAGATTCGCCGTCGCGTATTGGAGATGTTTTCCGAACTCATGTTGAAACTCTGGAATGCGTTGTTTGGCGCAAGTTCTCAAGGAGGGTGGGCAATTCGCGGATTGTTCATCGTTTTATTAGGAGTTGTCGGATATTTCGTGTTTCGCATGGCGATGCAATTCAAGTGGGCGAAAAAGAGACCGAAAAAGAAGACGGTTCTTGGTGAAGAGATTGATGAACATATGACGCCGAAAGATTTTGCTGATGCTGCTGTTGCTGCCGCTAAAGCCGGAGATTTCCGCACCGGCATCCGTAAACTTTACATTGCGTTGTTATATGAGCTTTCCGAGCGTAACCTGATTGAATTGGACGCCCATGCCACCAATCATGAATATCTGACGAAGGTAGCGCGATTTTCTACGCTGCTGCCGGCAATGAATTATTTAACCGACCGATTCGATTATTTCTGGTATGGCATGTTTCCCACCAATGAACAGGATTTTTCCAGTTATCTTTCAAGCTATCAGGAAGCGGTTAAACAGGCACAATCCATCAGTCAACAACAAGCTGAGCGGGTTGCTTAATTGCCATCAATTAAGCCAATTTAAAAAGCGAACCTCGGAAATAACAGGGCTGTAACAAAGTCGGTTGACAATTAAAAAAAGGACCTCCCTCGGTTACTCTGTTAGTTGCAAAACCACACAGAACCGGAGGAAGGTCTCGATGCATCATAACACTTTTGCCAATTCGCTTG